>JAGNTI010000060.1 GCA_017987615.1 Sediminibacterium sp.
GCAAGTCCTGCAGGGCCAGATCCAATGACTGCAATTTTTTTACCCGTTCTGATATTTGGATTTTTAGGCTTCACAAATCCTTTTTCAAAAGCAATTTCTATAATATGCTTTTCAATTTCTTCGATAGCGATAGCGGGTTGATTGATGCCAAGCACACAAGCAGTCTCACAGGGTGCAGGACAAATGCGTCCAGTAAATTCAGGAAAATTATTGGTTACACTTAATAGTTCATAGGCTTCTTCCCAATTGCTATTGTAAACAGCGTCGTTAAATTCTGGAATGATATTGCCTAAAGGACAACCGTTGTGACAAAAAGGAACACCGCAGTTCATGCATCTTCCAGATTGCTCATTTAGTTTTTGGTCAGAATAACGTTCTACAAATTCATTGTAGTCTTTTACTCTTTCTTGTGGCGCCCTTTTATTTGGCAGCTCTCTAGTAAATTCAATAAATCCGGTAGGCTTACCCATCTATAAAAATTTTAAATCGCTTTTTGATTGTTTTTTTCTTTTTGTAAAAGCACTGCTTTATAATCTCTTGGAAATACTTTTACAAAATGTGCTAATTGATTGTCAAAATCAGACATGATAAACTGCGCTACTTTACTTTCAGTTAAAGCAGCATGCTGCTCAATCATTTTTTGTAAGTATATTTTATCTGATGAATCTAACGGATCCAAATCCACCATTTCGGTATTGCATTTATCTGCAAAATTTCCAGCTGTATCATAAATGTAAGCGACACCGCCACTCATGCCCGCTGCAAAGTTTCTGCCCGTTTCTCCTAATATAATTGCTTTACCACCCGTCATGTATTCGCAACCATGATCACCAACACCTTCCACTACAACTTCTGCGCCGGAGTTTCTTACTGCAAAACGTTCACCGGCTTTACCTCTAATAAAGGCCTTGCCAGACGTTGCACCATAAAGTGCCACGTTTCCAATAATACTATTATGCTCTGCAACAAATGTTGCCCGCTTACTTGGATAAATAATAAGTGAAGCGCCGCTTAAACCTTTACCAAAATAATCGTTGGCATCACCTTCTATTTCTAGGGTAACACCTTTTGTATTAAACGCGCCAAAACTTTGACCTGCGGTTCCAGTAAATGTATAATGAATGGTTCCGTCAGGTAGTCCAGCAGCTTTATATTTTTTAGTGATTTCGTTGGATACAATTGTGCCCGTTGTTCTGTCAATATTGGTAATAGGAAAAGCCGCTTTAATTTTTTTGCCACTAGCAATGGCATCTTTTGCGGCTTCTAATAATTTCCAATCCAGTACATTTGAAAGCTCATGATCCTGCTCTTCTTGTTTGTATAAGCCAGTAGTAGCGTCTGCAGGTTCTTTGTATAAAATACTTGATAAATCTAGTTTGCTATATTTCCAATGGGTAATATCGTCGCGCATTTCAAGTGCATCTACTTGACCCACCATTTCATCAATGGTTTTATAGCCAAGCTCTGCCATAATTTCACGGAGTTCCTGCGTAATAAATGTAAAAAAGTTGACAATATGATCGGGGTTACCCGTAAAGCGTTTGCGTAATTCAGGATCCTGTGTTGCAACACCAACAGGGCAGGTATTTAAATGACATTTGCGCATCATAATGCAGCCTTCCACAATAAGTGCAGCTGTAGCAACACCCCATTCTTCTGCACCAAGTAGCGTAGCTACTGCAATATCTCTACCCGTTTTCATTTGGCCATCTGCTTGTACCGTAATTCTAGAACGCAATTTATTTTTTACCAGCGTTTGATGCGTTTCTGCGAGGCCTAATTCCCAAGGGAGTCCGGTATGTTTAATTGAACTAATAGGAGAGGCACCCGTGCCACCATCATGCCCTGCAATGAGCACCACGTCTGCTTTTGCTTTAGCTACACCTGCTGCAATGGTACCTACGCCCGCTTTTGATACGAGCTTTACGTTAATACGCGCTGCGCGGTTTGCATTTTTTAAATCAAATATTAATTGAGATAAATCTTCGATAGAGTAAATGTCGTGGTGGGGTGGTGGTGAAATTAATCCAACACCTGGTGTTGCATTTCTTGTTTTACCAATCCAGTCATCTACTTTATGACCAGGCAGTTGACCACCTTCACCAGGCTTGGCACCCTGTGCCATTTTAATTTGTAATTCGTCGGCTTCTGTTAAATAATAACTGTCTACACCAAATCTTGCACTGGCAACTTGCTTGATTGAAGAACGCATCGAATCGCCATTTGCAAGTGGGGTATAACGCTGTTCGTCTTCACCACCTTCGCCTGTATTACTTTTTCCGCCTAAACGGTTCATGGCAATAGCAAGCGTGGTATGCGCTTCCCAAGATATAGAACCAAACGACATAGCGCCTGTTGCAAAACGTTTGTAAATATTAGTAGCAGGTTCTACTTCATCTATTGAAATACTAGGCCTAACTTTTTTAAATTTAAATTGACTCCTGAGTGTAGCAGCTTTTTCTGATTGATCATTAATAAGCCTTGCGTATTTTTTATACACTTCAAAATCGTTAGACTTGGTAGCGTGTTGTAACAAGTGAATGGTTTGTGGATTAAACAAATGAAATTCACCTTTACGTTTCCACTGATATACACCGCCTACGGTAAGTCTATTAACAGAAATTTGTTTTTTAGGAAATGCAAAATAATGTTTCGCCATTATTTCTTTTGCCATTTCGTCGAGGCCCATGCCTTCTATACGGGAAGTAGCTCCAGTAAAATAGGTATCTACTACTTTTTTATTAAGCCCAATAATTTCAAAAATTTGTGCCCCTTGGTAAGATTGTAAAGTAGAGATACCCATTTTTGAAAAGACTTTTAATAGTCCATCATTAACGGCTTTGATATAATTTTTCTTGAGCTTGTCAATTTCTAGCGATGTATCTAGTTTGCCAGCAATTTTCATGTCTCTAATACTAGAGAGTGCTAAGTACGGGTTAATGGCTGTGGCGCCAAATGCAACCAGGCATGCAAAATGATGCACTTCCCAAATGTCGCCGGCTTCTACAATAATACCTACTTGACCACGGTATCCTTTTCTTATGAGGTGATGATGAACAGCAGCAGTAGCAAGTAAAGATGGAATTGGGGCATGATCTGAATCGATAGCCCTATCCGTTAAAATAATAACTTCAAAACCATCTTCTACGGCATCAACGGCGTAACGGCAAAGTCTATCCAGGCCTGCTTTTAATGAGCCAGGTTTATTGTCTGCTCTAAAATAAGTTTGAAGTGTTTTGGCCTGGAATATACCGGTATCAATACTTCTAATTTTTTCTAAATCGTGGTTTGTAAGTATCGGATGCTTTAATGCAACACAGTGGCAGGCCAGTGGATCTTCCGATAAAATATTTGCATTACTACCTGCAAAGGATGCAAGTGACATCACCATACGTTCTCTGATAGGATCGATAGGCGGGTTGGTTACCTGAGCAAATAGTTGTTTAAAATAACTACTTAAATGTTGTGGCTGATCGCTTAAAATAGCAAGTGGCGTATCGGTACCCATCGAACCAATAGGTTCTTTACCATCTATGGCCATGGGCGCAATAATGGTATTTAAATCTTCGGTAGAGTATCCAAATACTTTTTGGTATTTAAAAACTTGATCGGGCTCGAGGTGCGTAAACATCACACGTGGCTCGGGAAGTTCTTCTAATTTAATTTTATATTGGTTGAGCCAATCGCCATAGGGCTGCTGACTACAAATTTTTTGTTTGAGTTCATCATCACTTATAATGCGGCCCTGTTCCATGTCCACTACAAACATTTTGCCTGGTTGTAGTCGACCCTTTTCAATAACAGTAGAAGGGTCTATGGGAAGCACGCCTGTTTCAGAAGCCATAATTACACGGTCGTCATTTGTAACACAGTAGCGTGAAGGTCTGAGTCCGTTTCTGTCTAATGTTGCACCGATTATGTTGCCATCTGTAAATGAAATAGAGGCAGGGCCATCCCATGGTTCCATAAAGCATGCATGGTATTCGTAAAATGCTTTTTTAGTTGCATCCATACTTTCGTTCCCGTCCCAAGCTTCTGGTATAAGCATCATCATTACGTGCGGTAAAGATCTGCCACTCATAAATAAGAGCTCAATCATGTTATCGAGGCATGCCGAGTCTGATTGTCCGGATGTTACAATGGGTAATAACATTTCCATTTCTTCTTTGGAAAAGTTAGGCGTGCTAAAACCTTTTTCACCAGCACGCAACCAGTTTAAATTTCCTTGAAGCGTGTTGATTTCACCGTTGTGGGCAATGTATCTAAAGGGTTGTGCTAATTTCCAAGAAGGAAAAGTGTTGGTTGCAAATCTGGAGTGCACGAGTCCAAATGCAGACACTAAGCGTTTATCCGAAAGGTCAACAAAATAATCACGTACTTGTAAACTCGTTAATTGTCCTTTATAAATAATTGTTTTATAGGAAAGGGAAGCGATATAAAATCCAATCTCATCTTTTTTGATGCTATTGTTAATGGTGTGCGTTGCGTAATTTTTAAGAACAAATAATTTACGTTCAAATGCTTCTGGAGTATTTATATCATCCGGACATTTTATAAATACATGTTCCATGCCAGGTTCTACCGATAATGCCGTTTGGCCAATACCGTTTGTATTTACAGGTACTTTACGATAGGTGATAATTTCGAGCCCTAATTTTTCGGCAGCTCTGTCAAATATTGCTCGGCATTCTTCTTTTAAAGCAGGATCTTTTGGGAAAAAT
This sequence comes from Sediminibacterium sp., assembly GCA_017987615.1. Taxonomy (GTDB): domain Bacteria; phylum Bacteroidota; class Bacteroidia; order Chitinophagales; family Chitinophagaceae; genus Sediminibacterium. Next base: position 4,722 of record JAGNTI010000060.1, read on the forward strand.
AAAACACCAACAGCATACTTGCCAAAGTTGGGTAGATGCGCTCCAAGTTTAATACATTCATCAAAGAAAAATTCATGTGGAATTTGAATCATCAGACCTGCGCCATCACCTGTATTTTTTTCGAAACCAGAAGCGCCACGGTGCTCCATGTTTTCTAATACCGTTAGTGCATCAGATATATTTTGATGCGACTTGATGCCTTTGATATTTGCAACAAAACCAATGCCGCATGCATCATGTTCAAAAGCGGGATCATACAACCCCTGGTTGTTTTTAGAAACAAGCATGTGTAACCGAAGTTAAAGTTCAGGAATAAAATAATGTATGGCAGGCAATCGTATCCGTAAAATAATAAATATTTCAACGAAATCTACAATGAGATATCAACATTCGTAACATGAATAAACAAACAAACGATAGTTTATTTGTTTAAGATGCAGTCGCAACAAAATAATGTGCAGGAAAATTAAAATCTAAAGTGTCAATAATAGATGTGGGAAAAATTCCATAGACAGTGCTACCAGTGCCTGTCATAGAAGCGTACACAGCACCTTTTTGGTACAGTGTTTCTTTGATGTTTGCTAATTCAGGAAAGGAATTAAAAATAGGTTCTTCAAAATCATTGATGAGATTATCTTTCCAAGTAGACACGGATTCACAAATAATAACTTCCAAATTACTATCCGGAACTTTAGGTGTTATAAGAGAGAAGGCAAGTTTAGTTGAAATGGCAATACCCGGATTTACAATTATAATAGTGTAACCATCAAGGTTTACGTTTATTGGTTTCAAAATTTCTCCTCTGCTAGTAGCGTATGCAGGGCTATTTAAAATAAAAAATGGACAATCACTACCCAGCGTTAATGCATACTGCATAAGTTTGTCCTCAGTTATTTGTAAATCAAATAGCTGGTTGAGTGCTACAAGTGTAAATGCTCCATCCGAAGATCCCCCTCCAAGTCCAGCACCCATCGGAATCTGTTTATGCAAATGCATTTTTATATTTGGGATAGTAGGGTAGTCTTTTTTTAATAACTCGTATGCTTTAAAACATAAATTATCGGAAGGGTCGCCATTAATGGCTAATCCTGAACTTGTAAATGTAATGGGCGCTGCATTTGCATCTGGTTCAATAATAATTTCAAGTGCATCCTTAATAGAAATGGGAAAAAATACCGTTTCTAATGCATGAAATCCATCCGCTCTTTTTTGGGTAATACGTAATCCTAGATTGATTTTGCAGGAAGGAAAACAAATCATTTGGTTTTCCTTTTATTGATTTCGTCGCGAATGGCTATAGCCCTAATATAATCTTCACTTTCTAGTACCTCTTGTAAGAGTTGTTCGAGGGCAATGAGGTCTAGTTTGGTAATGTCATCTTGATCCTCAAGAGGCTGTTCCACACCAACGGCTTCTATTTTTTGTTTGCTTACGCCACCTTCATCCATCAAAATACCTGCATTTTCTAAAATATGTTCGTAGGTATAAATAGGACATCCAAAACGAACGGCTAATGCAAGGGCGTCAGAAGTACGGGAATCAATTTCGATGGTATCATGGTCTGTAAAGCAAACCAGTTTGGCATAGAAAATGCCTTCTTGTAAATCGTTGATAATAATTTCTTGAAGCTCTACATGAAAGGCCGTCATGAAATTTTTAAGTAAGTCGTGGGTGAGGGGTCTGCTAGGGTGCATGTCCTCTAGCGCAACAGCAATAGCCTGCGCTTCAAATCCTCCAATGACAATAGGAAGTCTACGTGCGCCACCACCTGCTTCACCTAATACAACGGCATAAGAATGCGATTGGGTAATGCTATGGGAAAGGGCGACTATTTCGAGTTCTATTTTTTTCATAGACAACACGAAATTAATTCAAAAAATATAGAATTCAACAGAAGGGCGCTAAAAACTAAGCCGAAGCTTTCATTTTTTTAATCGCATCAGTTAATTTAGGCAATACTTCAAAGGCGTCACCTACAATACCATAGTCTGCAGCTTTAAAAAACGGCGCTTCTGGATCTTTATTAATCACTACAATGGTTTTACTTCTGTTCACGCCAGCAAGGTGCTGGATGGCGCCAGAAATACCAATGGCAATGTATAAATTAGGAGCAACTTGAACACCTGTTTGACCCACGTGCTCGTGGTGTGGACGCCAATGTGCGTCACCAACAGGTCTAGAACAAGCCGTTGCAGCGCCAAGCTCTTTAGCGAGGTCAAGTAATATTCCCCAGTTTTCGGGGCCTTTTAATCCACGTCCGCCACTTACAACAATGTCGGCTTCCGTTAAAGAAATTTCACCACTGGTTTTATGAACCGCTGTGATTTTTACATGGCCAGCTGATACAGCAATATCTAATGGAGTAGTGGTAGCTGCTGCAGACGCGCCACCCACAACTTTATAACTATTAGGGCTGATCGCAATTATTTTAATAGCTGTTTGTATCGAAACATTGGCAAATGCTTTTCCAGAAAACACAGATTTTTTTACAACAAAACCAGCGCTTGTATTGGGTAATGCAATAGCACCTGTTACAAGACCTGCTTTTAATAATGCAGATACACCGGCGCACAATGCTTTACCTGTTTGGTTATGTGAGAAAACAATAGTGGTAGCGCCAACTTTTGTTGCAGCAGCTGCAATTGTTTTTACAAATACTTGTGCATCAAAATGAGCGAGTATAGCATCATTAATTTGATATACATTTTTTAATTCGTAAGCACCAAGTGTCGCAAGGTCGTCGTTAACAGAACCTAATAAAAGGCCATGCACTTCGGTGCCTAATTGTTTTGCAAG
>JAGNTI010000061.1 GCA_017987615.1 Sediminibacterium sp.
TCTTTACTGCAGCCAATATCCCTTATATCGAGCCTTATTTAAGGGAAGACGCTAGTATTATAGAAACAGCTACTAGTAAGGGCCTTCCTACCGTTATTGTACCCTCCGATATTAAAGGTATTATTCATAGCCATAGTAAATGGAGCGATGGATCTAACACACTAGCAGAAATGGCTAAGGCAGCTAAAGCAAAAGGACTTGAATATTTAGTGATTAGCGATCACTCTAAATCGGCATTTTATGCAAGCGGTTTACAAGAAGACCGTATACTAGCGCAGCACAAAGAAATTGATCAGTTAAACGCTGCGTTAGCCCCTTTTAAAATATTTAAAAGTATTGAGAGCGATATTTTAAATGACGGAAGCCTTGATTATGCCCCCGCTATATTACAAAGCTTTGATTTAATTATCGCATCTGTGCATTCGAATTTAAAAATGCAGGAAGAAAAAGCAATGCAACGGCTTATTACGGCTATCGAAAATCCGTACACCAATATTTTAGGTCATTTAACCGGAAGGTTATTATTGAGCCGTAAGGGTTACCCCGTTGATCATCAAAAAATTATTGACGCCTGTGCAGCAAATAATGTTGTTATTGAATTAAATGCACATCCACGCCGATTAGATATTGATTGGCGAATGATTGGAAAAGCACTTGATAAAGGCCTACTTATTTCTATTAATCCGGATGCGCATGCCATAGAAGGCTTTGAAGATTGCAAGTATGGCGTTTTAGTGGCTCAAAAAGCGGGTGTAACCAAAGAAAACAACCTGAGTAGCTATACGCTCGATGCCTTTGAAAAATGGGTTGCTACACAGCAAGCGAAAAGAAAATAGAAATTGGGATTTAAAGATGGATTTATTTCGTTTTGGCTTCGTTCCAAAGCACATCCATTTCTGAAAGCGTCATATCCCCTAAACTTTTACCCTGGGCAGTGGCCTGCGCCTCCATGTACATAAAGCGGGTTCTAAATTTTAGGTTTGTTTTTTCTAGAGCTGATTCTGGATCTACGCCCACAAAACGCGCATAGTTAACCAAACTAAAAAGTACATCGCCAAATTCATCTTCTATTTTAGAAACATCGTTACTGGCAACTGCTTCTTTTAACTCACCTATCTCCTCGTCTACTTTATTCCAAACTTCAGAAGCTTCTTTCCATTCAAAGCCTACCTGCTTTGCTTTCACTTGCATGCGCGTTGCTTTTACAAGTGCAGGTAAGGATACGGGCACTCCACTTAGCACAGATGCTTTCCCTTCTTTTAATTTTAATTTTTCCCAGTTACGTTTAACGTCTTCTTCGTTTTCTACTTTAACATCGCCATAAATATGTGGATGCCTATCAATTAATTTTTTAGCAATCCCGTCAATCACTTCTTGTAACTGAAATTTATTTTCTTCTTTACCAATGCGCGCATAAAATAAAATATGCAACAACACATCCCCAAGCTCTTCTCTAATACCATTCCAATCTTTACTCGTAATAGCATCGGCTAGCTCATAGGTTTCCTCGATGGTCATAGACCTAAGTGTATCAATGGTTTGCTTTTTATCCCAAGGGCACTGCTCCCTTAATTCATCCATGATGGTAACCAGTTGTAAAAAGCTAGAAGCGAGCGGATTCATAAAATAAATTTAGTCGTTGTATTTGCGTTTATTTTCTGGCTTGTAACTGAGCTGTTCTTGAAATGACTCAGCGTTAGGATTGGTGGTAACAGCATACGCAACTTGAAGTAGTAGCACATACACGATTACAGAAAATAAGAGTTCACCCCATCCTATCCAATAACCCCAAAAGGTATATACAGCAGCCGTTTCAGGTGTTGCTGTTTCGTAAATAACAGTTACTTTTTGTCCAAGTTGAACAGGCCTCAAAAAATATCGCGCATCGGTGTGGTGCCACTTCCCGCCTGCTTGATATACTGCAGCAGGAATGGTTTGTTGAACCACCGAATCGTATACGTTTTGGATAGTTGCGGGCGCTTTTTCTCCATCAAAATAATCTGGCTGGCGTGTAAATAAAATATAACACCCAAAACAAATTAAGTAGAGTATGAAAACCGACCTTAACAACCGCTTTAATTAGTAAGACTTCTGAAGTCTACAGGGACAAGTTTACTTACACCTGGCTCTTGCATGGTTACACCATAAATAACATCTACCGCACCCATGGTTTGCTTATTGTGTGTTACAATAATGAACTGTGAGTTGTCGCTAAATTTCTTAATCATCTGTGTAAACTTACCTACGTTGGCATCATCTAATGGCGCATCCACCTCATCCAAAATACAGAATGGTGCTGGCTTAATTAAATAGATAGCAAATAATAATGCAGTGGCCGTTAATGTTTTTTCTCCTCCACTAAGCTGTGTAATAGATGATGGACGCTTACCCTTAGGTTTCGCCACAATATCAATACCCGTATCAGCTAGGTTGGTAGGATCCACAAGTACCATGTCGGCAGTATCTTCTTCGGTAAATAAAGCTTTAAATACTTTTTGGAAGTTTTCTCTTACTTTATTGAAGGTTTCAAGGAATTGTTGGTTAGCAGTTGCTTCCACTTCCTGAATGGTTTGAAGTAAAGATTCTTTAGCAGAGACAAGGTCATTTTTTTGCTCTAAAATAAACTCATAACGCTTGCGCATTTCTGTAAAGGCCTCAATAGCAGTAGGGTTTACTTCTCCCATATTATCGAGACGCTTACGCATACGCTCCGAAGTACTTTGGAGTTCTTCGAGTGGCGTTTCGGAAGTACGCGGCTGATCTAAAATATCATCAAGTTCAACTTTAAATTCTACACTTAAGCGTTCTTTCATACCCGCTAACTGTAGTTTTAAGTTGTTGAGTTTGTCTTTGATTTCTGTTACTAAATGATCAATCATTTCCTTACTCTTCGACTTTAAACGGAGTTCACTTTCTTTTTCTTGAAGTGCGTTTCTTAAGTTATAGTAAGCCTGATCTGCTTCATTTAATTTTTGCTCCTCTACTTCTTTTTGTTGCATCAATTCCACTAATAAAGATTCAGAAGCAGCAAGTGCAGCAGCGCCTTCTTCGATATCGGTAGACGCTTCAGATAATTGTGAAGTATTAGAATCAATTTGCGCAATAAGTTCACTCAACTGGTTTTCTTTGAATAGCAATTCTTGCTTGAGTGTGGTGATCTTACTTTGTTGACGCGTAAACGTAATATTTGTTTCGTTGTAAGCAGCAGAAGCTTCGTTATAAGCCTGTTCAGCTAATTGATAATCCTGCTCTACAAGGCTTACTTGCGCTGCAGTAGCTTGTAAACGATCATTAAGTTCATGAAGGGCAGCACGGGTTTCTGAAATGGCATCATGCTCATCTCCTAAACGTGCTTCAATATCTGCAAGGCGGTCGGTAGCTGTTAGGCTAGCTGCTTGTAAGTTTTCAATTCTGTTTTTAGCAGCAAAAACTTCGTTCGTTAATTGGTTAATTTCAGACTCCGTTTGCTTGATGCTACCTTCTTTTAATTGATCATTAAAAGCAATTACTTCATTGTGCTTGAACTGGATATCTGATTTTAATAAATTAACTACAGACTCTTGATCGGTAATATCTTCTGCTAATTTTTCTAAGTTTTTAGCACGGCCAATTTTTTTACCTTCAAATAAACCAACACTACCACCGGTTAATGTGTATTTACCTTTTACAAATTTACCCGTTTTTTCAAGAACGATAGCACCATTGCTATTGTTAATCGCTTCTTCGTTTTCAGCAATGTAAACATTGGATAAAAGGTACTGTGCTAATTTTTTATATTGCTCGTCTACTTCTACTACATCAAGTGCAGCAAATGTGCCAGCCGGTTGTGAACTATCTGATCTAAAATCGGCAAACTTGTCCAACATAAAAAAGTTGGCTTTACCTTTTTGGTTGGCGTCTAGTAAATGAACCGCTTGTAAACCTTCTTGTAAATTATTTACAACATAATAGTTTAGGTAAGGCTCCAATACGTTTTCAACGGCTGCTCTAAATTCTTCCTTTACATAAATGATGTCAGAAAGTATCGGTGCCGAATGGTTCCAATCTGGATTGTTGTGTAAAAACTTAATGCTCTCCGGATAACCTTCCATCGAGTCCATTAAGCTTTTTAATAAGTTGTATTCGTTACGCTTAGCGTCTAATTTTCTATTTTCTTCAGCTAGCTCAGAACGAAGTACTTCAAGCGCCTGCTGCGTTTCAAAAATACTAGACTTCGTTTTTTCTTGGTGCGCTTGTAAATCTGCTAACACGTTACGCTTGTCTACTAAGGTTTCTTCTTTTTCAACCAAGGCTTCTTGTAATTGCACTAACTGCTGCGCACGTTGAGACTGCTCATCGGTTAACTGCGTTTGTGCACGTTGTAAGTTTTGAATAGAAGTATCGGCAACTGCCACCTTTTTTTCGGCATCAAACTGGCTGCGTTGAATTTGTTGGAATTCACTTCTTAAAGCGTCTACACCTGATCTGCGCTCATCAAAATTGCGGCGCTTGTTTTCGATATCAAGTTTTGCATTTTCTACGGCGTCTTGTAACTCCGCTAATTTTGCTTCTTCTTCACCAACCTGAATTTGTGTGTATTCGATAGAGTCCCCAATGGTTTTTACTTGGCCTGTAGCCTTGTCTAAAAACTCTTTTAGATTGGTTTCTTTTTCTTTGAGGTAATGTAGTTTTTGAGTAGCTAGGTTTTTATCGTTTTCTTTACCACGCAAATTTTGGAGTAAGTCGTTAAAAGACTGCTGCATGCTTTGAAGGGCACGCTCTTTTTCAATAAAGCCAACTTTCTCCTGCTCGAGTGCAGCTTCTTCAACAGCAATTTCTGCTTCTAATTGAACGCGCTTGTTAACCTCAAGGTCTTGCTGTTCGTTCAGTTCTTTGTAGGTGATGTTAAAGCCTTCGAGCGCTGCTTTAGCAAGCTCGATAGAAACTTCTCTAAACTCACCCTTTATTTCAAAATATTTTTCCGCTTTTTTAGCCTGATTTTCGAGAGTCTTTAATTGGTTGTTGATTTCAAACAACAAATCTTCGATACGCGCTAAATCTTGCTCGGTAGCGTCTAATTTATTTTTAGCTTCTTTTTTTCTGGTTTTGTAGATGGTGATACCAGCCGCTTGCTCTAGCATTCTTCGACGGCTGTTTTCTTTATCCTTGATGATATCATCAACCATACCTAGTTCGATGATGGCATAACTATCGGTACTCACACCCGTATCCAAAAACAAATTGTGGATGTCTTTTAACCTACAGCTGACATCGTTAAGGCGGTACTCACTCTCTCCATTTTTATAAAACCTGCGGGTAACGGTTACGGTGCTAAACTCGGTAGGGAGTAAATTTTTCGTGTTTTCAAAAGTCAAACTCACTTCAGCAAGTCCACTCGCACTTCTTGTTTTGCTACCGTTAAAAACGAGCGCGTCTAAATTTTCACTTCTTAGCGCCGATATTTTTTGCTCACCAATAACCCATCTAATGCTATCGATAATATTACTTTTACCACAACCATTGGGGCCAATAATCCCAGTGATCCCTTCGTCAAATGTTACCACTGTTTTATCAGCAAAACTTTTGAACCCTTTGATTTCTAACGATTTTAATCTCACTTTTCTATTCTTTTAATACCCGCGAACTTACATTAAAACGGGTAAAAATTATAGTAAAAATTGCGGCATTGTTAATAAGACGTGGAGAAGTTAAATTAAGATATATTTAATTAACAATAAGATAGTTGTAAATAACTATAATTCAATTGATTACAAGCTTTTGATAGAATAAAATATGAGATTAGTTTCGTGGAAAAATAAGTTGGAATTAAGCCCGTAATAACCCCCTTCTGTCAATACAAACGACCCCATTTTATCCCTTTTGGTGAACAATCACAGGCAGTGCTTGTTGTTGACTATATACCCCCATGCAAAGAAGCCTCAACGTTATATCCGGATATGTCCCAAACCCAAACAGCCTTGGTGATGCACAGCAAACCTTCTGGCTTTTGGAGGCATTATCTGCAGCGGGTATTGATGTGCACCTCTATACTTTTAGTGAGCAGGGCTCGAATGTAGACGCAGGTATTATGGGCGCCCCCGATGCTCAACTCTCAAAAATTTGCAGCTCTGTTACTACCTATCCCATGAGTCATGGGCATCGAAATTTTTCATTTTCTGCACCTTACGCGACAGCCAAATACCAAAACGATCAGCTGGAAAATGATCTAGCAAGCAACAACTACCCCATCTTAATTGAAGGCATGGGACCCAGCGGTCTTGCCTTATCAAAAGCACTAGCTTCCAGAAAAATTTGGGTAAGACTTCTCACCTATGCCCCAGCTTATTTTAGATACCTCCAAGAGCGGAGCATAGCGCCACTTAAAAAACTATTTTATCAAAGAGAGGCAGTGCTTTCTAAAAGAGTACTCAAAAAAATAAATCAACGGGTTTCCTGGATTGTAACATCAAGTGCAGACAAGCACACACTAGATGATTTATTTTTAGGAGGTGATATTCAAATTTTAACGCCCTTTTCATCAAGCAGCAATAGCATAACTTCCAAAACCGGACTTGGAAACTATTGTCTTTTTCAGGGCAATCTATCAGACGCTGCAACCCACAAAACAGCACGCTGGCTTTTAACGCATGTATTTCACAACTTAAAAGTGCCTTTTGTAATTACTGGAAATGACCCCGCACCGTCGTTAACTGCGCTGGCTCACATGCAGCCACACACCTGTATTGTTGCCAATCCATCAAGTTCTGAACGCCAGGATATGATTGAAAAAGCGCAAATTATTATACAGCCATCCTTTATAAAATTAGGAGCGGATGAAGCTCTTTTAGAAGGTATAAAAAAGGGCAGACACTGCTTAACAAACAGTAAAACTACAAGCAGCACGTTGGGCACTTGTTATCATCAAGGGGCATCAGCAAATGCGTTTCAAGAAATTATCATTCAGCTATACCATCATCCTTTTTCGGAAGAAGAAATTGAAACCAGAAAAAAATTGATTAGTACCGAAAAAACGAACGAAGTTTTGGCAAAAGAATGCAGCACCATTATATGGGGCTAGTCCATACGCAAAACCGGTTCACTTACAACGAGCCACTATCAAGCACTTTACCACCTTCAGTTTTTAAAATACGAGAAGGATATCTGTTAATCACAATAAAATCGTGGGTAGCCATAATAACAGCTGTTCCATAGTCTTTTGCGATATGTATAAGTAGTTGCATGATCTCATCACTGGTTTCTGGATCTAAATTACCAGTAGGCTCATCCGCTAAAATTAATTTAGGCGAATTAAGAAGCGCTCTCGCAATGTCTACACGCTGCTGCTCGCCCCCACTCATTTCAAAAGGCATTTTAAATCCTTTGCTTTTGAGGCCTACCTTATCTAATACATCATTGATTTTTTCTTCAATTAGACGCTCATCCTGCCAGCCTGTTGCTTGGAGCACAAAGCGCAAATTTTCATGTACGTTACGATCCGTTAAGAGTTGAAAATCTTGGAATACAAC
>JAGNTI010000062.1 GCA_017987615.1 Sediminibacterium sp.
TCAGGTGTACCTGCTGCAGCAGTTGGATTTTTCAACGCATTTTTGGCTAGAACTCCTACGGCAAACTTAGCCGCTTACAACGCTGCATTAACTGCTGGTGGTTTAGGTGCGCTCGTTACTTCTGGTATGTCACCAATATTTTATGGTGCTGCAAGAGGCATGTTTGGTAACCAAATGGTGAGCAGAACAGGTTATGCAGAAAGTGATGTGTTAGATCCTACCACTTCTAATTTTAAACTTACAGGTAGCTTAAACTACATGTTAACAGATAAAGTTGAAGCTTCTTTCTCTGCAAACTTTGGAACAGGTAACACTGTGTATACTGGTTCTGACCGTTATTCTTTAAGAGACCTTAAAATGGCTCAATTCAAGTTTGAATTAAAACATAAAAACTGGTATGTACGTGCATATGCAACACACGAAAATTCTGGTAGCTCATTTAACGGAACAATTGCTACACGTACATTCAACGAAGCTTGGAAGCCAAGTGCTTCTTGGTACCCACAATATATGGTTGCTTATGTAACAGCAATGCAACAAGGTGCTCCACAGTATATGTCTCATATGGCTGCGCGTACTTTTGCTGATCAGGGCAGACCAACAGGCTTTATTGGTAACCATCCTTTATTCCAATCAATTGTTAGAACACCGATTGGTAAAAAAGTTGCTGGTATGAATGGTTTAGAAGGTGGTCAGTTCATGGACAAGTCTAGACTAAACGTAGTAGACGCACAATACAACTTAACAGAAGCTTTAGGTCTTGCTAAAACAGGTACTGACTTCTTAGTTGGATTTAATACCAAGCAATATCAATTAAATTCTGAAGGAACAATTTTTGCAGATACATTAGGTGCTATTAACATCAACGAGTTTGGTGCTTATGGTCAATTGTCTCAAAAATTATTCAAAGACATCGTAAAAGTTACGATCTCTGGTCGTTACGATAAAAACACAAACTTTGCTGGTCGCTTTACTCCAAGAGCGTCTGCTGTTATCAAATTAAAGCAAGACCACAACTTACGTTTGTCTTATCAAACAGCTTACCGTTTCCCAACAACACAAAACCAGTGGATCAACTTACTTGTTGGTGGTGGTACACGTTTAATGGGTGGTTTACCACAATTACGTGACTACTATAACTTTAGTGGTAACCCAGGTTTCACACTTGCTAGTGTGCAAGCGTTTGGTGCAAGTGCTATGGCAGGTGCTCCAAACCCAACTTTATTAAAGGCGCAAAATTTTGGCGAATTCAAGCCAGAGTCTAGCACTTCATTTGAAGTTGGTTACAAGGGCTTATTTGGTAAGATGTTATTAGTTGATGCTTATATGTACAGCTCTAGATACCAAAACTTCATTAGTGGTGTAACTGTACTTCAGTCTAGAGGTTCTTACAACCCAATGAATTTGTTATTTGAATCTCAAAGAATTGCCTATAGCATTTCAGCAAATGCTCCTGGTGAAGTTACCGTTAAAGGATGGGGTGCTTCTGCAGACTTCCTTTTACCTAAAAACTTTACTTTAGGTGCTAACATCTATTCTGATGAAATTGGTGATTTACCTACAGGTTTTGTATCTTATTTCAATACCTCTAAATACCGTACAAACATTACTTTCGCTAACTCTGGTTTTGGAACAAACAACAGATATGGATTTAATCTAGTTTACAGAAATGTAAGTGATTTCTTCTACGAAGGTACTTTTGGTACTGGTCAAATGCCAGGTTACAAGACATTAGATGGACAGGTTAGTTACAAATTCCCAGCTATTAAAACAATCGTTAAAGTAGGTGGAACGAACCTTTTAAACAAATACTACCGTACAGGATGGGGTAACCCTGCCATTGGTGGATTATACTATGTAAGCTTTGCTTATAATGTATTTTAATCTAGCCAGTACGCGCTAAAAAATTAAAGCCTCTTACTTTGTAAGGGGCTTTTTTTATCACTATTTATCTCTATTTTTGCATCTCAATTAATAACCATATACCTATGCGTTCAATAGCTTTTAGAGAGGCGCTCAGAGAGGCCATGCAAGAAGAAATGAGAAGAGATGAGCTTGTTTTTTTAATGGGGGAAGAAGTTGCTCAATACAACGGAGCTTATAAAGTAAGCCAGGGCATGCTTGCGGAGTTTGGAGAAAAAAGAGTTATTGACACACCAATTGCTGAGCTTGGTTTCGCAGCTATCGCAGTGGGTGCAGCACAAAATGGTTTAAAGCCTATTGTAGAATTTATGACTTGGAACTTTGCTGTTTTAGCAATGGACCAAATTTTAAATACAGCATCTAAAATGCTTGCGATGAGTGGTGGACAAATTGGATGTCCAATTGTATTTAGAGGACCTAACGGAAGTGCAGGTCAGCTAGGTGCTCAACACTCTACCGCATTTGAAAGTTATTATGCAAATATTCCAGGCATCAAAGTAGTATCTCCATCTAATGGTTACGATGCAAAAGGATTAATGAAGCAAGCTATCCGTTACGAGAAAGATCCTGTGATGTTTATGGAAAGTGAAGTGATGTACGGCGACAAATGCGATATCCCTGATGATGAATATTACATTCCATTAGGTAAAGCAGATGTAAAAAAATCTGGAAGAGACCTTACAATTGTTTCTTATAATAAAATGATGAAAGTGGCGCTAGGCGCGGCTGCAGAATTAGAAAAAGAAGGCATCAGCGCAGAGGTTGTTGATTTACGCACCATTCGTCCACTAGATTGGATGACCATACTTGAAAGCGTTAAAAAAACAAACCGTTTATTAATTGTAGAAGAGCAGTGGCCATTTGCTTCTGTATCTTCAGAAATTACTTACCGCATTCAAAAAGAAGGATTCGATTATTTAGACGCACCAATTCGCAGAATTACAAGTGCCGATGCACCTATGCACTATGCGCCTAATTTAACAGCACTCGCTATTCCTGATGTTTCAAGAACAGTGAAGCTTGCTAAAGAAATGATGCACCAAAGAAAATAAGTACAATGTGCCCAAGCTATTTTAGTATCAGGCATATTCTATTTTTTATTGGCTGTTTTATTTTTAAAAGTTCCCTTGCGCAATCTACTAATGACTCCACCATGCCCGGGACACTTGATAGTGTCGTTGTAACCGCTTTTCGCATAAAAGTGAGCGGACAGTTTTTGCCTGTATCTACTGCACGTATTTCATCAGCTACCTTGCAGCAAGAAGTGAATGGTACTTTACTACCTGCATTTAATTTGGTTGCGGGTGTGCGCATGGAGCAGCGCTCGGAGGGGAGTTATAGACTTGCTATTCGCGGAAGTTCTTTAAGGGCTCCATTTGGTATACGCAATGTAAAACTGTATTGGAACGATGTGCCTTTTTCTGATCCAACAGGAAATACCTATCTTAATATTTTACCTTTTTCGTTAGTGAACGGAATTGAAATTTTTAAGGGTCCCGTTGGAGCCGCTTATGGCTTAGGAACAGGTGGTGCCGTTTTACTTCAGTCTAATTTTGCAACAGATACAATATTACAAAATACAGCATCCCTAAATTTGCGCGCTGGAAGTTTTGGATACCTAGGACAAGATTTTAGGGTAACACTGCAACAAAAAAATGTTCATCAGACTTTTTTTATTGCCAACGAAAAAATAGATGGATGGCGGGATCAATCTGGATCTACTAAAAAAAATATTACCTGGCTTGCCACGCTTACAAAAAATAAGCACACAATAAAAGGCATGGCTTTATTTACCGACCTTATGTATCAAACGCCTGGCGGGCTTACGCTTGCGCAAATGCAGCAAAACCCCAGGTGGGCCAGACAAGCTACTGCTACACTACCAAGTGCAGTAACCCAACAAACAGCAGTGTATAACAAAACGCTTCTCGGAAGTTTTCATCATAATTACCAGATAACAAAAAATGTGGATTGGCAAAACTTTGTTGTAGGTGCCAATACCCATTTTAAAAATCCATTTATTACCAATTATGAAACGAGGCATGAAAAAAATGCAGGTGTAGGAAGTCATCTAATCATGCGTTTTCAAAAATCAAAAACTGAAATTAAAATTGTTGTAGGTGGGGAGTGGCAAATGCAAGATGCGGCCATCAATAATTATGGAAATAAAAGAGGGCTGCGCGATACCTTACAATTTGCAGATGTAATAACCACTAAGCAAGGATTTTATTTTGCTAACGTATCACTTCGCTTTAATAAAAAATGGTTATTAGAAATTGGAATGAGTAACGCTTATATGCTGTATGATTATTACCGCAGTACCATTTTAACTGAAACGGCGCAAACAAAATCGAATATTGGTTTATTAGCACCAAGAATGGGTGTGTCTTACGAAGTAGCAAAAACTACAAATCTTTATTTTCAAATTTCTAAAGGATTTTCGCCACCCACACTCGCCGAAATAAGACCTTCCGATGGATTATTTTATAAAAACCTTCTGCCAGAATATGGATGGAATTTTGAAGCAGGTATCAAAGGAGTGAGTTTGCAAAACAAATTGAGGTATGCGGTAGCCTTGTATCATTTTGGTATTAAAGATGCCATTGTTAGGCAAAATAACAATGCAGGGATAGAGTATTTTGTAAATGCGGGGTCTACAAGACAAGCAGGTGCCGAACTGCAGCTCGACTATGTTGCTAGGTTTAGTAAAGCACATCAGTTACAAATGGAGTTGGGTTATGCGTTTCAGCCTTATCAGTTTGTTCAGTACAGCCAGGCTGGTGTAGTATTTAATTGCAATGCCGTAACAGGGAATGCTAAGCATCAAGTAACTTCTAGCGTCACTTATCATTATAAAAAGAGCGTATCTGTTTTTGTAAGGTTGCAGTCTCTTTCTGGGGTACCACTTACAGATGCCAATGATGTGTACGCGAATCCTTATTCGCTGATGCAATCTGGGGTATCAATAAATCATAAGCGTTTTCGCTACTTTTTTAGCGTTGATAATCTTTTAAATACCTCTTACAGTTTAGGTAACGATATTAATGCTGCTGGAAGGCGTTATTACAACCCTTCTTCGCCGCGGAGCTATATGGCCGGCATAAGTGTTCAAATAGCTAACATTCGCCGTTAAACAGCCTATTATTGCCATTTCTGGCCTATACCTGCCAAATATCCCGATTTATAGAAACTTTTAACACTAAAATGGCCAATGTGGGTGCTAAAAGGATATTTTTGTTAACGTTAAAAGCAATTAACTATGACTGGACTTTTACTATTTATTGTGGGTGTGCTTGGATGGCATATTGGTGTGTACGGGTTATTTAATAAATCAAAAATTGAAGGATGGAAAGCCTTTGTTCCATTTTACAATACCTACCAAATGGTGGAAGTTACTGGTATTAAAAAATATTGGTTTTGGTTACAATTGATTCCAATTGCAGGACAGTTTATTACGATTTGGATTACGATCATTTATGTGATGCACTTTAAAAAAGTTAGTTTACTCGATCATACATTGCTTGTTTTTTTACCGTTTGTTTATTTGCCTTTTATTGGGTTTTCGAAAAATACAAAATGGTATGGCGAAGAAGCTTTAGCACATTACCATAAATCTGGCGCGCGTGAATGGATTGATGCGGGAGTATTTGCCATTGTAGCTGCAACACTTATTAGAACATTTGTTTTTGAAGCCTATGTAATTCCATCGGAGAGTATGGAAAAAACATTACTTGTAAACGACTTTTTGTTTGTGAATAAAATGAGTTATGGTGCTCGTATGCCACAAACGCCGGTGTCATTTCCTTTTGTACACAATACCATGCCTTTTTCTGTTACGGCGCCATCTTATACCACATTTGTTCAAGTGCCTTACAAGCGCTTACCTGCATTTACGGATGTAAAAAGAAATGATGTTGTGGTGTTTAATTTCCCTACTGGAGATACCATTATTAATTTACCGGAGTATGGAAGTAAAAGACCTTACTACGATGAGTTACGATATTCGTTTAAAGGCAACCGTGAAATGTTACAATCTGAGTTTCCTATTCATGTACATCCTATGGATAAAACGGATAATTATATCAAGCGTTGTGTGGGTGTTGGAGGCGATGTGCTACAAATTAAAAGTGGCGTATTATATGTTAACAATCAAGCTGCGTTTGTGCCACCGGCTTCACAAACCGAATATATTGTTGTAACCAATAAAACGCCTTTTGATCCTACGTATTTAAAAGAAACCTTTAATATCGATGTTAATGATACCAAAGGGCAATTAGACGCTTTATCGGATAGTGCTTTTAAATTCAACGTAACACCTGCAGAAGCGGCTATTTTAAAAACACTACCAAATGTAAAATCTGTTACCCCTTATATCGAAAACTATGCAGGTATTACATTCCCTAATGATGAAGTAAACTACCCATGGACGATTGATAATTTTGGACCACTTGAAATTCCTAAAAAAGGGAAGCCCATTGTTTTATCAGCTACCAATATTGCGCTCTATCAAAGGCTAATCGAAAATTACGAGCACAATACATTTGCAATCAATAACGGACAGTTTATAATTAATGGTAAGCCGGCAACTACCTATACGCCAAAGTACAATTACTACTGGATGATGGGGGATAATCGCCACCGCAGCCAAGATAGCAGATTCTGGGGCTTTGTGCCAGAAACGCATATTGTTGGAAAGGCTTCTTTAATTTGGTTAAGTTGGGAAAACGGTCCAAGGTGGAAGCGCCTTTTTAATTTCATACAATAAAAAATAACCATCATGCAAAAACAAACCGTTCAATTTTCGTACCAAGTTTTTGCATCACTAGATGCACTATCAATACATGATCAGGCATTGTTTATAAAAGCACAAGAGGCTTTAGCACTTGCCCATGCGCCTTATTCAAAATTTAATGTAGGAGCAGCTGCTATTTTAGAAAATGGTGAAATTATAAAAGGCAGCAATCAAGAAAATGCCAGTTATCCTATTGGTATTTGTGCAGAGCGTGTTTTGTTAAGCACCGCTTCTACTTTACAATCTAAAGTACCTATCATTACCATGGCTATTACCTATCACAATGAGCGTGGTGGTAACAATATACCCATTGCACCTTGTGGCATGTGCAGGCAAGCCATTGCGGAGTATGAGTCTATTGTTAATAAACCTATGCGCCTAATTTTAGGTGGCGCAACTGGTGAAATATATGTAATTGAAAAAGCGGCAGATCTATTGCCCTTTGGATTTTCGGGTGTTCACTTGCAATAAATTATCTCTGATTTAAAACAAGGTTTGCACCCCATGTTTAATTCTAAATTCATGTTGCAATAACCATTTTTTAACGGCCATTCCACCCGCATAGCCCACTAATGAGCGGTCGGCACCAATAACCCTGTGGCAGGGTACGAGTATCATTAATTTATTTTTACCGTTGGCGGATGCAGCTGCTCTAATAACTTTTGGGTCACCTAATTTTTTTGCTATATCTGAATAGCTATAAGTGTTGCCATAATTTATTTCAGCAAGTTTGGCCCATACTTTTTCTTGAAACTCGGTTCCGGATTGATGATAGGG
>JAGNTI010000063.1 GCA_017987615.1 Sediminibacterium sp.
ATCGAATATTTATAGACCTCTATTTTTGAAATTTCCATGGCCCAATTTCTGTAATTATTTAATACAACCCTTATTTTATTGATAGGCAAACAAAACTGGCCATGTCTTGTTATACTCAAAAACAAAGTCATGGAAACGATAAAAGGAAAACGCGTACTCTTATTTGGTGCAACAGGTGGTATTGGCGCTAAAGTGGCCGAACTATTAATAGGCGGCGGTGCCACAGTATTTTTGCTGGCTCGAAATGCACAAAAATTAGAGGAAGTAGCGTCCCGCTTGTCGGTTCCACAGGGACAGTGTTTTACAGTAGACATCACAGATGCTGCTGCCGTTGAGGCGGCCGTTGGTCAGGTTGTTACTGGCGGTGGGGTGGATATCCTTATCAATGCAGTAGGAGTGGGCATTATTAAGCCCCTAGAAACACTTACTCACCAAGACTTTATGGATTCCCTTCAAATAAATTTAGTGGGCAGTTTTAACGCCGTTAAAGCGGTAATGCCTTCTATGAAAGAAGCAAAAAAAGGCCTTATTATTAATATTCCGGGCGTACTTGGCAAAGTACCCATGGCAGGAGCGGCGGCTTACAGTGCTAGTAAATACGGTATTGTAGGTATGATGCAAAGCATTAGAGAAGAAGTAAAACGTACCGAAATCAGAATCACCAACCTGTTTTTGGGTGGGGTGGACAGTCCTTTTTGGGACACCATCGATTTAAGGGTTCAAAAAGACAAAATGATTGTGGCAGAAGAAGCGGCCAGAGCCATTTGGTTTTTGTGCCAGCAGCCTAGGTCTGGCGTGGTGAGTGAAATGGTGTTACAGCCGTTTAATCATCAGGCTATTTAAGGCTACATTTTGCCTACCCGCTATAAATTCTTTTTTATATTGCGACCTGTTCCGATATTCGCGGTCACGAACAACTGTTAGCGATGAATATTTCATTTGAGAATACCCAAAATGCTTTTGCCTACAAGTCTACCAAGGCTTTAAAAAGTGCGAAGCTTTTATTTGGTTTTATGGGCTACCCAAAACTTGTTCAGTTGGGTACTAATCTCGTTCCTGCACTTTTAAAAGCGGGCCTACCTATTAAAGGCATTATTCGAAATACCATATTCAAACAATTTGTTGGTGGTGAAACTTTAGCAGAGACCATTCCGGTAGCTCAAATGCTAGCGGAGCATAATGTAGATGTAATATTGGATTACGGTGTAGAAGGAAAAGAAGGAGAAGAAAATTTTGATCATGCAACACAGGTTTTTATTGATGTAATCAATCATGCCGCATCACAAAAAAATATCCCATTTATTAGCATTAAAGTTACAGGTCTTGCAAGTCACGAGCTGTTGCAAACACTTCATGAAGCGCCTCGTTTGCGCAGTGGCATTCATGACAATGAAATTGAACAAGCGGCCTGGGATAGAGTGAGAGAGCGCATGTACGCTATTTGTGAAGCCGCTGCCGAAAAAAATATTGGCGTACTTGTTGACGCAGAAGAAAGTTGGATTCAAGATCCAATCGATAGATTAACGATGGAAATGATGGCGGAGTTTAATAAACAAAAAGCCGTTGTATTTAATACCATCCAGTTGTATCGTCACGACCGTTTACATTTTTTACGTATCTCTCATCAAATAGCGGAAGCGCAGGGTTTTATTTTAGGATTAAAATTGGTGCGCGGCGCTTACATGGAAAAAGAGCGTGCAGTAGCCATTGAAAAAAATAGAACATCACCTATTCAAGTTTCTAAAGAAGCTACCGACGCAGACTATGATGAAGCGGTTCGTTTTTGCATGGATCATATACATTCTACAGCAGTCATTATTGCATCGCACAACGAGCAAAGTAATTTGTTAGGGGCAAAATTATTAGATGAAATGATGTTGCCGCACAATCATCCGCACGTTCATTTTTCACAATTATATGGCATGAGCGACACCATCACATTTAACCTCGCAAAAGAAGGGTTTAATGTGAGCAAGTACCTGCCTTTTGGTCCTATCCAAGATGTTATCCCTTATCTTATGCGTAGGGCACAAGAAAATACCAGTGTGAGTGGCCAAACCGGTCGTGAATTAATGCAGTTAAAACGCGAGTTGGCTAGGCGTAAATCCTTGTAAACACTGCGGTGTAGCTGCTTTTAGGTATAATTCACAGATTCTCCCCAAAATCTCTTTTGGCTTAAAACATCCCCGTTGATGGCGTAATTTGCAGCCATGCAACAGTACTTACAATTACTTCAACATATTTTAGATAACGGCACCGAAAAAACGGATAGAACTGGCACTGGAACCAAGAGCTGTTTTGGCTATCAAATGCGCTTTGATTTGCAAAAAGGTTTTCCGATGGTGACTACAAAAAAGCTGCACGTAAAAAGTATTTTTTATGAGCTGTTGTGGTTTTTAAAAGGCGATACCAATATCAAATATTTAAAAGAAAATGGTGTTTCTATTTGGGACGAATGGGCCAACGAAGCTGGCGAGTTGGGTCCTGTTTATGGCGAGCAGTGGCGTAGTTGGAAAGGAGCGGATGGCGTGGTAGTTGATCAAATTACAGAACTCATTAAGCAAATAAAAACAACACCAGATAGTAGACGTCTTATTGTAAGTGCATGGAATGTTGCAGAGCTTCCAAAAATGGCGCTTATGCCTTGTCATACCATCTTTCAATTTTATGTAGCGGATGGAAAATTAAGTTGTCAGTTGTATCAGCGTAGTGCAGATGTGTTTTTAGGTGTTCCATTTAACATTGCTTCCTATGCGCTTTTAACCATGATGATTGCACAAGTTTGTGATTTAGAGCCAGGTGATTTTGTGCACAGTTTTGGTGACGTGCATTTATACAACAACCATATCGAGCAAGCAAAATTGCAATTGAGTAGAACAACTTTTGAGCTACCAACTTTAAAAATCAATCCTGCGGTAAAAGATATCTTTGGTTTTGATTTTTCAGATTTTACCATCGAAAATTATCAGTGCCATCCGGGTATTAAAGCGCCGGTAGCGATATAGTTACGGTATAATATTATTTACTTTTTAACAACAACTATGATTGTTTCATTAATTGTGGCGGCTGGTACTAACAATGCCATTGGTAAAGACAATCAACTGTTGTGGCACTTGCCCAAAGACCTTCAGTTTTTTAAGCAAACAACCTGGGCCATGCCTGTGGTGATGGGGCGAAAAACCTTTGAATCCCTTGGTGGCAAGCCACTTAACGGGAGGGTTAATATTATTATTACGAGACAAAAAGATTGGTCCCACGAGGGCGTTGTTGTGGTGCACTCTTTAGCAGATGCGCTATTTTTTGCGAAAGAATCGGACTACAAAGAAGTGTTTATTGCAGGTGGTGGTGAGATTTATGCCCAGGCAATGCCCAAGGCCCATAAATTATATATGACCCGCGTAGATGCAGTTATTGATGGTGATACTTTTTTTCCTGAAATAGATAATTCGGACTGGGCTTTATCAAATGAAGTTACGCATGCAGCGCATGAAAAACATGCATTTGGTTTTTCTTTTCAAACCTGGCTTCGCAAATAAAATTTTCTAGCTTATTTATGTATGGACACTTTACGTTAGCACTTAAGTATTTACGCTATTTGTTTACAGCGGCTAACGGAAAAGGGCATGGCGTGCATTCTCCATTTGTTTTTGAATTTATTACGAGGGTGTTAAATGACAATAGGCGTTTTTATGCATTTGACGCGATCGAAAAAATTAGAACGCAATTGTTATCCAATCATACACTTATTGAGATACAAGATTTTGGCGCAGGCTCGCGCGTTGCAAAAAACAATACTAGAAAAATAAGTGACGTTGCAAAAGGCTCATTAAAGCCTGCAAAATACAGTCAGCTTTTATTTAGGATGATTGACTATTACGGGCCTACACAAATTATTGAACTAGGTACTTCACTTGGCATTACCACAGCTTATTTAGCGTCTGCCAATCCAGCCGCCAAGGTTACCACTTTTGAAGGTTCAAGTGCGATTGCGCAAATAGCCGGGCATAATCATGGGTTACTAGGGCTTTCAAATATTTCATTGATAGAAGGAAATTTTGATGAACAACTGCCCAGCTGGCTTGCTCAAAACAAAAACGTAGACTTTGCATTTATTGATGGCAACCATGCCTTTAAGCCTACCATGGCCTATTTTGAGTCTTTATTAGAGGTAGTCCAGGATCACACTATTTTGGTTTTTGACGATATTCATTGGAGTGAAGAGATGGAGGCGGCCTGGGCTCAAATAAGCGCGCACCCTAGGGTAACCTTAAGTATCGATCTGTTTTTTATTGGGGTTGTATTTTTTAGGAAGGAATTTGCTCAAAAACAGCAGGTTTCGATCCGTTTTTAAGAAGAATTAATAAAAGGGCTATTTAATAATTAAGTAAATTTGCACATGATTCTCGGAATACTTAAAGAAACCAACAACGATAAGCGTGTATCGCTTTTACCAGAGCAGGCGGCTGTTTTGGTTGCAAAACAAGTAAGTGTAATCGTAGAAACGGGTGCGGGCAGTGCAGCTTATGCCGCAGACGCTACCTATACCGACAAAAACGTGTCTGTTAAAGACCGTGCTACTGTTTTATCAACTGCTGACTTAGTACTTTCTATTAATCCGCTTTCAAGTGCAGAAATGGCGCAATTAAAACCGGGTGCAGTAGTACTTGGTACATTTCAGCCACTTTTTAATATCGACCTTGTAAAGCAAGCGATTGATAAAAAAGCAAGCTTGTTTAGTATGGACATGATACCGCGTACCACTCGTGCACAAAGTATGGACGTGTTAAGTAGCCAAGCAAATATTGCTGGTTATAGAGCGGTATTATTAGCGGCTACTATGTTCCCTAAATATTTTCCCATGTTTATGACGGCAGCAGGAAGTATTCCTCCCGCTAAAATGGTGATCATTGGAGCAGGTGTTGCAGGACTTCAAGCGATTGCAACTGCTAAAAGATTAGGTGCTGTTGTAGAAGTGTCAGATACTAGACCGCAGGTGAAAGAAGAAGTGATGAGCCTTGGTGCAAAATTTATTGAAGTAGAAGGCGCCGCCGATGCATCTAAAGCAGGTGGTTACGCAGTAGAACAATCAGAAGATTTTAAGCAAAGACAACAGCAAAGACTTGCTGAGTCAATTGCTAAAGCAGATATCATTATTACAACCGCACAAATTCCTGGTAAAAAAGCCCCTGTATTAATTACAGATGCGATGTTAAAGTCTATGAAGCCAGGTAGTGTTGTTATCGATTTAGCAGCTGCTACAGGTGGAAATACGGCTGTTACAAAAAACAATGAAACCATCGTTTACGAGGGCGTAACCATTTTAGGTAATAGTAATTTAGCTTCAGATATGCCATCTGACGCAAGTAAATTATATGGTAAAAACATTTTAAACTTTTTACAACTCATCATTACCAAAGAAGGTGCACTCGAATTAAATTTTGAGGATGATTTAGTAAAAGGTTGTTGCATGGCGCACGAAGGTGCAGTAGCCAATGAAAGAGTAGCAGCACTGATCAATTAATTTTTTTGAAATAATAATATGGAAGCAATTTTAAATTGGGCACAAGCACATATCGACATCATATACATTGTGGTGCTTTCGATTTTTTTAGGCATCGAAGTTATTGGTAGAGTACCAAGTGTTTTGCATACACCACTTATGAGTGGTGCCAATGCTATTCATGGTGTTGTTATTATTGGTGCCATTATTGTAATGGGCAAAGTAGAGCCAGGACATTATGTAACACTGATCATTGGCTTTTTAGCCGTGGTTTTAGGAACGCTAAATGTAGTGGGTGGTTTTGTGGTAACAGACCGCATGTTAGAAATGTTTAAGAAAAAGAAGTAATCAAGGTAGCTGCTTTTGTAGCATCAAATAAATCATTTATGGAATTAAGTATACTTACAATTTGTTATTTAATCGGGTCCCTTACATTTATTATTGGACTTAAAATGTTGTCGCATCCAGAATCTGCACGTAAGGGTAATATGGTGGCTGCGGTAGGTATGTTTATTGCCATTTTTGGCACTATATTTTTATACCAAGAAAACGGCGTGGGCTTACATAACTACGGATGGATTTTTGGTGCGTTGGTTTTAGGAACCGTTGTTGGTACGCTTGCTGCAAAGCGCGTAAAAATGACAGCCATGCCAGAGCTAGTAAGCTTATTTAATGGTATGGGTGGTGCTTGTGCTGCATTAATTTCTGTTATTGAGTTTGGTCATATCGCTGCTTTATATAGTGGCGAACATCCTGATCAAGCAGCTCCAACAGAGGGCACTTTGCTTACAATATTTTTAGGACTTATTATTGGTGCCGTTTCTTTTGCAGGTAGTATTATTGCTTGGGGTAAACTCAATGGTAAAATCAAAGATTTTTCTTTTAAAGGACAGCAGGTATTTAACCTTGTTTTATTTTTTGCAACATTAGCGGTTGCAGGATATTTAGTGCTTGCAATTGATAGCACAAATTATTTATTGTTTTACGGCATTTTAGTTGCTGCACTTATTTATGGTGTACTATTTGTACTTCCTATTGGTGGTGCCGATATGCCAGTGGTGATTTCTTTATTAAACTCATTTACTGGTGTAGCCGCAGCTTGTGGTGGATTCTTATACGACAACAGCGTTATGTTAACGGGTGGTATCTTAGTAGGTGCTGCTGGTACTTTATTAACGGTGCTCATGTGTAAAGCCATGAACAGAAGTTTAACCAATGTACTGATTGGTTCATTTGGTGGAAATGCTGCTGCTGGCGGTTCTGCTGCTGCTGGCTCGCAAGGTGCATACAAAGAAATTTCTATATCTGACGCGGCGGTGTGTATGAGTTATGCCAACAAAGTAATTATTGTTCCTGGTTATGGATTAGCGGTGGCACAAGCGCAACACGTTTGTCACGAGTTAGAAAAATTATTAGAAGATAAAGGCGTTGATGTGAAATATGCTATTCATCCGGTAGCGGGTCGTATGCCAGGCCATATGAACGTATTATTAGCAGAAGCTGATGTGAGCTATGATAAGCTTATTGAAATGGAAGAAGCCAATGACGAATTTAAATCTACAGATGTGGTACTTATTTTAGGCGCCAACGACGTAGTAAATCCGGCTGCTAAAACAGATCCTGCTTCTCCAATTTATGGCATGCCAATTTTAGAAGTAGAACAGGCTAAAACGGTAATCGTTAATAAGAGAAGTATGAAGCCTGGTTATGCTGGTATTGAAAATGAATTATTCTTCCAGCCTAAAACTTCTATGTTATTTGGTGATGCAAAAGCTGCGCTTCAAAAATTAGTAGCAGAAATTAAATCCTTATAATTTGTCCTTACCTGCGCCATTTTTACAATCATTAGAAGGGGTAGTAGGTTTTGATAAAGCTGCTTTTGAAGCAGTGCATGCTAGCGGCGAAACCGTTACGGCTATTCGTGTAAACCCAAATAAAAATCCAGATCAAATTTTATTTGAACACACAA
>JAGNTI010000064.1:0-3696 GCA_017987615.1 Sediminibacterium sp.
GGGATATTTACATTCAGGCATAAATGTTTGTCAAGTGTTTTACCAGCAAGCATTTTTTCTACAATGATGCGTACATATTTTTGTGCGCCTGAAAAATCTGCGTCGATGCTATAATCGAGTAATGAAAATCCAATGCTAGGAATACTTTCGATAGAAGCTTCGAGTGCTGCCGACATGGTACCAGAATAAATCACATTAATAGAGTGGTTGGCCCCATGGTTAATGCCACTTAAGCAAATGGTAGGCTTTTTATGCAAAACAACGTCTACCGCAAGCTTTACACAATCTACTGGTGTGCCGCTGCAACTATAGGTTTCCACCCCTTCAAATACATTTACTTTTTGTAGGCGCAAAGGGTGCCCAATGGTAATGGCGTGTCCCATGCCACTTTGGGGCTTATCTGGAGCCACTACTACAATGCGTCCTAGGCCTTTTACGGCTTCTACCAGGGCCTTAATGCCCGGAGCGCTTACACTGTCATCGTTGGTTATTAATATGGTAGGGATTTCCTTTGTTTTTGCTGATTTTGCCATGGGTGCAAGATACAAATAGAAAAATACTAAAAATAAATTTGGTAATACTAAAAATATTAGTATTTTGCAGCTAAATCAATTAGTTATGTCAAACGCCGGAAAAAATTTACGTCACTTGCGCAAGCAGCGTGGTTGGACCCAGGAAGAATTTGCAAATAAGCTAAACATTAAAAGAAGCCTTGTTGGCGCCTACGAAGAAGAGCGTGCAGAGCCTCGTTTAGAGGTGATGGAAGCCATTTGTTCTTTGTTCAAGCTCAGTTTAGAGGACTTCTTATTTCAAGACCTTACAGGTTCTACGCCAAAGGGTGTTTCTTACCTCGAAAGTCGCAGGCAATTAAAAATGATTGCCGAGTCTGCTCAAATTAGTTTTGTGCCGGTTAAAGCCGCTGCTGGTTATTTAGCTGGCTACGCCGATCCTGAATTTGTAGACGAGCTTAATACCTTTACCCTCCCCATGTTAGCGCCGGGTCAGTACCGTGCTTTTGAAATTGTTGGGGATAGTATGTTGCCAACCCCAAGTGGTAGTGTAATTGTAGGAGAAAAAGTAGAAAATTTTGATGAGGTTAAAAATAGCAACACCTACGTAGTACTTTCTAAAAGCGAAGGTGTTGTGTACAAGCGTATTGTACGTGACAACGAAAAAAAGAACAACCTAACACTCATTAGCGACAACCCTCAGTACGAGCCATACCATGTAAATGCCGAGGATGTATTAGAAGTATGGAAGGCTGTATATATTTTGCAAAAAGCCAGTGCTGTGCCTAGGTGGGATGTAAATCAGCTTGCGGGCATGGTTAATAATTTGCAAGAGCAGGTAAGTACGCTAAAAAGCAAACTCAATTAAACTAGGTCCTTTAGTTTCTTTATTTTAACCATTGGTACTTTTTTTAATGGGGCAAAGGTAGATTCGTCTATTTTTGCCCCATTTTATATATATGCGCAAAATAATTATAGTTCTTCTTTTGATGGTAGCAGTGATGTATGGCTTTGCGCAACCTAAAAAAATTGGAGCCCTTAAAATCAATACAGCTATTAAAATTGATGGAGCACTTGATGAGCTTATTTGGGCTCAGTCCGATTCTGCCATTAATTTTATTCAAATTAGTCCTCAATTGGGTGCTGCTGCATCCAATAATAGTAGGGTTTCTATTTTGTACGACGATCAGGCCATTTATGTAGGTGCCTTTTTGTACAACAAGCCTCAAAATATTAGAAAGCAATTAACAGCTAGGGATGGAGAGCAGCGTAAAGACGTAGATTATTTTGCTGTTTTTTTTGATACGTATAATGATGATCAAAATGCAGTTCAGTTTTTAGTAACTACCCGCAATGTTCAGTCCGATGCAAGACTGCTTCCTAATCTGAGCAGCCAGTTTGGTCCACCTTCCGATTACTCATGGGATGCAGTATGGGAAAGTAAAGTGCAGATGCATCAAAATGGATGGTCGATAGAAATGAAAATACCTTATGCAGCGCTTCGTTTTTCTAAAAAAGAAATACAAGACTGGGGTGTAAATTTTGAACGCTATGACAGAGGAAGTAACGAAAATGCTTATTGGAATAAAATTGATCCCAATCAAAATGGTTATGTAAATCAGTTTGGTGATATAACGGGACTTCAAAATATAGAACCACCACTAAGGTTGTCATTACTGCCTTATGTATCTGCTGGATCAAGAACGGTGCCTTATGCAAATGGAACAACTAGTAATACTTTTTTACGCAGCGGAGGCATGGATGTTAAATATGGCGTTAACGAAAGTTTTACATTAGACGCTACGTTAATTCCGGATTTTGGTCAGGTAGTATCAGATAATGTGGTGCTTAATTTAACGCCTTATGAAGTTCAGTTTCAAGAGAATCGTCCTTTTTTTACAGAAGGGATTGAATTATTTAACAAAGCCAATCTTTTGTATTCTAGAAGAATTGGTGCAACCCCAGAAGGTTATGCTGCCATTAATAGTAAAGTAGCCAATAATAGTAATTTATCTATTGTTTCAAATCCGGGCATTTCACAATTATACAATGCCACAAAGTTTTCAGGAAGAAATAAAAAGAAATTAGGGATTGGTGTTTTTAATGCACTTGTGGCGCCAACAACCGCAACTATATTAGATAAAACAACTGGTGTTAAAACAAATTACGAAACCAGCCCTTTAACCAATTATAATATAGTAGTGTTGGATCAAGCGCTTGCTGGTAGGTCGTCAATTACATTAACCAATAGCAATGTTTGGCGCAGTGGGGGATCTCGCAACGCCAATGTTACCGGCCTTGATGCGAGTTTATTTGATAAAACCAATACCCATCAGCTTATTTGGAATGGAAGGGTGAGTGCCATTTCTGGTGTAAAAAGTTACTCAGGCTTTAAAAATATTTTAGCTTTTGCTAAAGTGAGCGGTAAGATTCAATATTTACTACATACCAATATTGAATCTGATACTTATGACCCTAACGATATGGGTTTTTTATTGGCGCCAAATGAGTTTTCTGGGATGGCTAGAATTAGTTACAATCAGTTTAAGCCAACAAAAAACTTTTTACAATCTAGTTATACCTTAACCCTTAAGCCAGCCTTTTTGTATAAGCCCAATGTGTTCACCAATTTTGAAATTCAAACAAGGGCTTTTTGGTTTTTCAAAAATTTCTGGGATGCATCTGTAACATTAAACGTGCAACCTCAATGGACGCATGATTATTTTGAAATGCGCACGGCTGGCGTCATGATTAAAAGAACGGGTTATTGGTATGCTGCTTTAGCTGGAAGTTCGGATAGTAGAAAACAGTTTTTTTTCAGGTACAACGCAGGTTTTGCGGAGTCTCCCATTTACGATGACGCTTATATAAGTTTAAATATTGCACCGCGTTATAGGTTTAATGATCATTTTAGTTTAGACCTTGATTTAAAACGTGATGAGGATAATGGGCAGTATGGTTATGCCTTTAGAAATGCTGCAGGGGTACCTATTGCGGGCCGCCGAAAAGTAACCACGGTAAATAGTATCGTAAACGCTATTTATAATTTTAATGCCCGCATGAATTTATCTGCGCGTGCAAGACATTACTGGAGTAAGGTAGAATATGAAACCTTCTTTAATGTTACTCCAAATGGAGGTATCACTGAGATTCCTTTTGTGTCTGGTAAAAACCAAAACTTTAATGT
>JAGNTI010000064.1:3796-7394 GCA_017987615.1 Sediminibacterium sp.
GCCGGATTTTCACTCAGTATTTTTACAAGTGCAGTTCCAAAGCTTTCTTTTAAGCTGCCGCATAACAAAATATTTTGCTTGGTAGAATCTAGGTAGGGTGCAAGGTCTGAAAAGAAAATACTATCCTGTACTTCAATGTTTAAAAAGGATTTTGCAGTTTTACTATCTACGATGATGCTTTGGATATAATCTTCGGTGGGTCCTTTTTTCTTGCAATACAAGATGGTGTTTTTTGCAAAGTTATTTTGCAGGTAGCTACTAATAGCCTCGCACTGTGTTTTTAGTGTTGGGTTTAAAACAGTAAAAAACGGATTATTGGTAACGCCTGCATCGTTCGGAAAAATAGCTGATACCATAGGTGTTTGGTGTGCAAGCGCAAAGTCGGCAATGAGTTTAGTATCAGCTTTATTGGTAACAGCACTGATAATAAATGCCGTTTTTTGTAAACTAGAATCAGTAAGTAGGGTAGCTAGTGAATTATTTTTTTGTTTGGTATCGATGATGCGGATATCAATTAAGGTGTTTGTTTTTTTTAATGAGTCGATAGCCATTAAAACACCGTTGTAAAAATCAAGCCCAGGCAGCATGGTTTTTGGCAAATTATTATTGCCTAAAATATAGTCGGGGCCATTAAAGGCAGCGTCAATTTCTAGTGGAATAAATACAGCAATGGTTTTGCGTTCTTGAACTGCCTTGGCAGTTTGCGCATATGTGTTGGCAAAGCAGCATAACAATAAAACAAATAGTGTAGTATACGGTAGGCTACTTTTCATAACATATAATTTTACTCCCACTCAATGGTAGCAGGCGGTTTGCTGCTAATATCATATACCACACGATTAATGCCTCTTACCTGATTGATAATTTCATTGGATACATGCGCTAAAAATGAATACGGTAAATGCGCCCAATCGGCGGTCATGCCATCAACTGAAGTTACAGCTCTTAATGCAACGGTAAACTCGTAGGTTCTTTCGTCACCCATTACACCAACACTTTTTACGGGAAGTAAAATAGTGCCAGCCTGCCAAACTTCGGTATATAGATTATGTGATTTTAAAGCATTCATGTAAATGGCATCTGCTGCTTGTAATAAAGCTACTTTTTCGGCATTTACTTCGCCAAGTATTCTGATGGCAAGTCCTGGTCCTGGAAAAGGATGTCTATTAATCATATCGGCAGGAATGCCAAGTTCTAGACCCACTCTGCGTACTTCATCTTTAAATAAATACCTAAGTGGTTCTACTAACGATAAGTGCATGGTATCTGGAAGGCCACCCACGTTGTGGTGCGACTTGATGGTTTGTGAAGGTCCATGAACGCTAACGCTTTCAATAACGTCTGGATAAATAGTGCCCTGTCCTAAAAAACTTACGTCTTTTACTTTGGCTGCTTCTTCTTGGAAAACATCAATAAATAATTTGCCAATTACTTTTCTTTTAGCTTCCGGATCTGTTTTATCTTTTAAATCAGCGTAAAATCTTTCTTTTGCATCGATGCCCGTTACATTGAGACCAAGCTCTTTGTACATCTCTAACACTTGTTCAAACTCACCTTGGCGTAATACGCCGTTGTCTACAAAAATGCCATGTAGTCTGCTTCCAATGGCTTTACTAATAAGGGTGGCTGCAACTGTGCTATCTACACCACCACTAAGTGCCATAATTACTTGACGGTCTCCGATTTGCTCTTTTAATGCTGCGACGGTTTCTGTTACGAATGAAGCAGGGGTCCAGTTTTGGCTGCATCCGCAAGTGTTCACCAAAAAGTTTTTAATAATTAATTTACCCTGTGAAGAGTGGTATACTTCTGGATGAAATTGTAATCCAAATAAAGGATGTGTATCTGTGGTTGTTTTTTTAAATGCTGCAATAGGAATACTTTCGGTGGTTGCTGTAATTTGAAATCCTTCAGGTAAAGCAACAATAGAATCAGAATGGCTCATCCACACTTGAGATCCATTATCAACGCCAGCAAGTAAAGTATCTTGTTCTTGTATTTGTAAGTGTGCGCGGCCGTATTCTCTTTTATTTGATTTATTAACCGTGCCACCAAATGTTTTAGCGGTTAATTGTGCGCCATAACAAACGCCGAGTACTGGAACGTTTTGTATAAAACTTGCAATGTCTACAACAGGAGCGTTTTCTTCATTCACACTAAATGGAGATCCACTTAATATGATTCCTTTTAATCCGGGCTCAAAAGTAAAAGACTTATGAAAGGGGATGATTTCACAATACACATTGGCCTCTCTAACGGCTCTAGCGATTAACTGTGTATACTGGCTACCAAAATCTAGGATAAGAATTTTTTCTGTCATAGCAGCGAAGTTAATTGAAATTAGGAGCACAAAAAAAACCAACCCGCAGGGTTGGTTTTAATAATATCTATCAAAGTTGATAAGTATCTCTCTTGCAGTTTAACTTATGCAGCAACAACAGCCTTTTTGGCTAATTTGCTCTTTAAGTTTGCAGCTTTGTTTTTGTGGATAATACCACGCTTAGCAAGTTTATCAATCATCGAAATGACGTTTGGTAATCCTTCTGTGTAAGCTTTGGTATCTGAGCCAGCTTTTAGTTCACGAACTGCATTACGGGTAGTTTTACCATAGTAACGGTTACGCTCGCGACGCTTAGCCGCTTGTCTCATATCTTTTTTAGTAGCTGAATGGTTTGCCATGTTCTAATTATTTTTCAGGACGGCAAAGGTAAGGCCTAGACCTGAAAGTTTGAAATTTTATTCAAAAAAAACATCGATTTCGTTAATTTTCAATGAAATTACCCCTTTTTTTCTCCTTTTTATGACCGATATTTGCTCGGAAATTTGATAAATAAGACTCGTAAGACCATCACATGAAGGATTTTTCTTATATAACCAATTCGCATCCCGCTTTTATAGAAGAGACCTATAAAGCTTTTGTACAAGATCCTAGTTCTGTTGATCCAGACTTGAAAAAGTTTTTTGAAGGCTTTGATTTTGCCGTTTCTAATGGACATGCAGGCACTGGCGCAGCTACTTCTGCAGCTGCTGCTTCTACAACGAGTAGTTCAGGTATCGATTGGCAAAAAGAAATTAATGTATACCGCCTTATTTTAGGTTACAGAAATAGAGGTCACTTACTTTCTACAACAAATCCGATCAGACCGCGCAAAGACAGGCAAGCCAATTTAGATTTATCTTATTTTAGTTTATCAGATTCTGATTTGTCGCAAACTTTTCAAGCAGGAAAATTTGTTGGACTTGGTGCAGCTACTTTAAAAAACATTTTAACGCATTTACAAACCTGCTACACGTCAAGTGTTGGCGCAGAGTTTAAATATATTAGCAATAAAGAAAAGGTTTCGTTTTTGATTTCAGAAATGGAAACCAACTTTAAAGCGCCTATTCATTTAGATAAAAAGAAACACATCCTTGAAAAATTAAATCAAGGTGTAATTTTTGAAAAGTTTTTACATACCAAATACATTGGTCAAAAAAGATTTTCATTAGAAGGAGGAGAGAGTACGATTGCTGCATTAGATGCTATCATTAATACCGCTGCTTCGCATGATGTGCAAGAAGTTGTAATTGGTATGGCGCACCGTGGTCGTTTAAACGT
>JAGNTI010000065.1 GCA_017987615.1 Sediminibacterium sp.
TAATTCGGCAATATGCGCTTCCGAGTCGTTTTCCAAATGAATGGTTTGTTGGAGGTCTCGACCTTCAAATACAGCACATTTAAGCCGGCTGTTTCCAAAATCAAAGCAGAGGGTTCTTTCCATAAATGAAGTATCGGTGGATCCTGCCCCAAAAATAATGCTTTTGTGCAGCTTCACACACTAATTACTTGGATAGCCTGCAATTTCACGGTTACTTTGTAGTCATGAAAATAAGTGGCTTTACCATTATTAAAAATGCGGTGATGAATGACTATCCCATTGTGGAAGCCATTACGTCCATTTTGCCCGTGGTAGACGAGATGATTGTGCTGGTTGGAAAATCTGAAGACGATACCCTTGGTTTAATACGTTCTATAGGTGACCCTAAAATAAAAATTCATGAATCGGTATGGGATCCAAATTTGAGAAAAGGTGGTGCGGTTCTTGCTGTAGAAACCAATAAAGCTTTTGCACTGATCGATCCAAATAGTACCTGGGCTTTTTATATTCAGGGTGATGAAGTGGTGCATGAAAAATACCACGCAGCCATTAAAGAAGCCTGTGTTCAATATCAAAATGACACGCGCGTTGAAGGACTTCTTTTTGATTATGTACATTTTTATGGCACATACGATTATGTAGGTGATAGTAGAAAATGGTACAATAAAGAAGTACGCATTATTAGAAATAAAAAAGAAATTACGGCATACAAAGATGCGCAAGGTTTTAGAAAAGGCACAACTAAGATTGATGTAAAACCAATTGCAGCAAGTGTTTACCATTATGGCTGGGTAAAAAGCCCCGCGCAAATGGCTAAAAAAATAAAAAACTTTAGTGCGCTTTGGCACTCAGATGAAGAGCTCAACGAAATTCTAAAAGACAATCAACACTGGGATTTTACAGCATACGATTCGCTCGAAAAATTTTCAGGTACGCATCCAGCGGTGATGCATCCCCGCATCTCAAAACAAAACTGGAAAATTGACATTGATACAACGCGGAAAAATTTTTCTTTCAAAGACCGCATCCTTTATAATATTGAAAAATTAACCGGTATAAGACTGTTTGATTTTAGTAATTTTAAAATCATTCAATAGTAGTAAATGAATAACGCACAGGAAATAGCAGCAGGCATTGTAGCTGGAGATTTTAAATCTTTGGCCAGGGGTATTTCTTGGGTAGAAAATGAAGTAGCAGGATATGGGGCGTTATTGCATATTACACCTACACATAAAACTGCTGTTACAGGTATTACGGGCCCTCCGGGTGCTGGTAAAAGCACTTTAGTAGACGCTTTAATTGCATGCTGGGTAGCTGCTGGAAAAAAAGTGGGCGTGCTTTGTGTAGACCCTTCTTCGCCATTTAATTTAGGTGCACTTTTAGGTGACCGTATCAGAATGAGCGAGTGGTACAATCATCCAAATGTATATATCAGATCACTTGCCAGTAGAGGTGCACTAGGTGGGCTGCATACGCATATTTTAGAAATCACACAGCTTATGTCTGTTGCAGGTTTCGATGAAATTATTGTAGAGACTGTTGGTGTTGGACAAAGTGAAATTGAAATTGCAGGACTCGCCGATACTACTGTTGTTGTGGTTGTGCCAGAAGCCGGAGATGAAGTACAAACCATGAAATCTGGCATCATGGAAATCGCACATATTTTTGTGGTCAATAAAAGCGATCGTCCGGAAGCAGATCAGTTTGTACATCATTTAAAACAAATGATGGCGCCAAGTTTTTCAAATACTGTGTATCAAATTCCAATTATCAAAACCATTGCGGCTCAAAAAACGGGTATCGATGAACTCGCTGCAGCCATTGCTACACATCAAAGGCAGCTTCATGATCCTACTAGAAAAAACTGGTTGCTAACGCAAAAAGCACTTCGTTTAATTCAGCAAAAAAGAATGCAAGACGTTGATGCTACTAAATTATTAGCGGCGATTACTGCGCAGTCACAAGATCCTCAGTTTAATATTTTTGAATTTGCACAAGCGTATTAATCATGGGTAGTATAGAAAATAATACACCCACAGTAGCTGTTGTAGTTGCCACATACAACGGCGCTACCTATTTGCCTCTGCAATTGGAAAGTATAATACAGCAAACGCATAAGCCTTCTCAAATAATAATTATAGACGACGCATCTTCAGATGATACAATACATATTGCGCAAGCATTTGCTGCGCTGCATCCGGAAGTTATGGTAGTTCAAAATGAAACCAGACTGGGGTACATTAAAAATTTTGAAAAAGGGATGCTACTTGCAAACGCTAATTATGTAGCACTAAGTGATCAAGATGATATTTGGGTGCCGCATAAATTAGAAAAATTACTAGCAAGCATTGGAGATCAAATGCTCGCTTATTCCGATTCTGAACTCATAGATAGCAATGGACATTTATTGCATAAAAAAATGTCATCAATTAAAAACCAACTGGCTTATCATACGCCTATTATGTATGCAATAGGTGCCTGGGCGCCAGGGCACGCAATGCTCTTTAAAAAAGAACTGATAGATAAAGCGGTTCCTTTTCCAACCCTTGTTACACATGACTTTTGGCTTGGTTTTGTAGCTACTTGTTATAGTACAGTCGTATATGTGAATGAGCCACTGGTGCATTACCGCCAGCATACTCAAAATGCAATTGGCGCCGATACAACTAAAAATAAAACGGTGTCATTAACAAAGGCGCAAAAAAAGCAACAGGCGCGTGCAAGGATGCAGTTACTATACAATAAAGTAAAAGAAACCGGACATAAACATGCAGTTATGTTTGAAAAAATAAATGATAGTTATAGCAGTTTTTCTTTTTCTAATAATTTTAAAAGAGCCAAAGTCTTTTATGATTACCGCAATTTAATACTTGCGTATAAAAAGAAATCAGCGCTACTTAAAATACTATTCGCCGTAAAAATGTTTTTTAAAGTTGATTAGCAAAAAACTTTACTTGTAAGCGCTTTATAAAATTTTTAAACTGTACACTTAGTGGAACAGTTGCCTCCTCTAGTGGTCCAGTATATTTTTCGCCCCTGCGTAAATAGTATTTCGATAACGTGCTAGAGGTGAATCCCCATTTTTGTATAAAAGTAAAATAGCCTTTGTTGCGTTTAACACGCTTAACAGATACGGATCCAAAATGGTAAACCCTACTTTCTGAAATCCCTCTAAAAAGGCGTACGCCTGCATTCCAGAGCTTCATAGAAAAATCAGGATCGGAGTACATGCCTGGGCTAAACTCGTTGCTATAACCGCCCACTGCGTCCCAGGTATCAATGTGTACGATATTAGGAGGCCAGGTAGCACCCTGCCAATCCTCCATAGGAAGCGCCGAGTAATTGGCTAGTAAGTCTGCTTCTTTAAAAGATGCGATGTCTTTACCAAAATCATACTCAATCGAACAATTGCTCTGCGCTTTTAATTCGATAGCCGTGCTTGAAAAAAAGAATAGGTTATGTCCAGTTTCTTCAATCGCTTTTGCAAGTGGTGCATCCCAACCCGGGCATACATACATGTCATCATTTATGTACAACAAGTAATTTGTTGTTACGAGTGTACGGCAACTATTTAATGCATAACAAACGCCAATATTTTCTTTGCTGTAAGAGTAACTGATATCTGGTTGCGCTTTTACCCAATCGAGTGTACCATCGACGCCTTCATTAATATGAACAATAATTTCATGATTAAACTTCGAATGCTTTTTGATACTGTCTATGCATAATTGTAAATAAGCCAAATTATTCCAGCTAGGAATTACAATCGAGAACTTTGCATCAGATGCTGTGTTCCCTTTTACTTTCTGAATACTTGCAGGCATTGATTACAGGTTAAGCATCCGTTTTTGTTTGCTTTGCGGCAGCGTTAAACTGTTTTTCTGTTTTCCACCAACGCCAACCTATATAACCCATAATTGCCAGCGGAGCTCCAGCTAAATATAAGATAGCGCCATTGAGGGCCTTTGCGGGACCATCGCCCAATTGAGAAGCTGTTTTGGTGCAAATAGAACACTGACCGGCCGCCTCGCCTGCAAAAAGGGTAAGTAAACAAGCGGTTACTGAAAATACAATAATGCGAAGTGTTTTCTGGTTCATAGTTCTAAATGGAGCACAAAGTTAATTGAATAATTGCGTAAGAAATTTTCTTAACTTACTTTATCAATACAATAACAGTGACAGAACGTAGAAAGTTTATCCAAAAAATAGCCGGCCTAACAGCGGCATTTAGTGCCCCCAGTCTTATACAGCAGGCTTGGGCTGCAAACTGGGAAATGGTCAATCAAAAAGCCGCGTCCCTTACCCCGCAGGAGTTAGCTAGTAACGAAGATTACTGGTCCGTGATCCAGCAGGCTTATACCGTTAACCCTAATATGGTTAACCTCAATAATGGGGGTGTGAGCCCGTCACCAAGGGTGGTGCAAGAGGCTGTTGAGCGCTTTAATCAGCTCTCCAATGAGGCCCCTTCCTATTATATGTGGCGCATTTTGGACCAGGGTCGCGAGCCGGTAAGGTATAAACTGGCCTCACTGGCCGGCTGTTCACCAAATGAAATTGCGATTAATCGTAACGCTACAGA
Organism: Sediminibacterium sp.; assembly: GCA_017987615.1. Lineage (GTDB taxonomy): Bacteria > Bacteroidota > Bacteroidia > Chitinophagales > Chitinophagaceae > Sediminibacterium. Next base: position 4,580 of record JAGNTI010000065.1, read on the forward strand.
GGCCTTAAATACGGTCATTTTTGGCTATCCATTTAAAGCCGGTGATGAGGTTATTGGTACCAAACAGGATTATCCAAACATGATTCAAGCCTATCGTCAACGCGCACTCAGAGATGGTATTGTATACACACAATTAAGTTTTGATTTTCCCATCGAAGACGATAATACCATTGTTGCAGCGTTTGAAAAAGCAATCACACCAAACACCAAACTAATTCATATCACGCATATCATTAATTGGGTAGGACAAATTATGCCTGTCAAAAAAATTGCAGCGATGGCGCATGCGCGTGGGATCGAAGTGATTGTTGATGGCGCACATTCGTTTGGGTTACTTGATTTTAAAATTCCAGATTTAGAGTGTGATTATTTTGGTACCAGTTTGCACAAATTTTTATCGGCACCAATTGGTAGTGGAATGCTATGGATACAAAAAGATAAGATCGAAAAAATTTGGCCGCTACTCTGTAATGACAAGCCGCTTAGTAATGACATTAGAAAGTTTGAAACCCTTGGTACCAGAAGCTTTCCAATAGAACAAGGGATTGGTGAAGCCGTTAATTTTCATATAGCTATTGGGTCAAAAAGAAAAGAAGAAAGAGTTCGTTATTTGAAAAATTATTGGGCTACAAAAGCGCTTCAAATTCCGGGTGTAAAAATACATACTTCATTAAAAGATAAATATGCTTGTGGTATTTGTGGTGTTACTATTGATGGCATGACACCTGCCGCATTAGACGGGGCACTGTATACGAATTATAAAATTCACACGGTAGGTATTGTTTGGGAAAATATTAGTTGCGTTAGAATAACGCCTCATGTGTACACGAGACTTGAAGACCTAGATAAACTGGTTGCCGCATTAACAGAAATTGCTGCGAAACAAAAAGGATAAGTACTTAAAATAATAAACCCCCAAATTTGGGGGTTTATTATTTTTTATGCTTTAGCGGCAGCTTTTGCAGTTTTTACAACAGCTACTTTAGCTGGACGGCTCTTACCAAAAGAACCTTTGAATCTTTTACCTTTTGCGGTTTTTTTATCACCTCTACCCATGGTTTAAATTTTTTAAATGAACAATCTTGAACTGCAAAAATAGAAAAACCCCGCGAAAGCGGGGTTCAATTCTTTTTGTAGGCAAAAATTAAACTTTGCTGCTTAATTCTTTACCAGCCTTAAAGCGAGCAACTTTTTTAGCTTTGATTTTGATTGCTTCACCAGTTTGTGGGTTACGGCCCGTACGAGCTGCACGCTTAGAAACTGAGAAAGTACCAAAACCTACTAAAGTTACTTTATCACCTTTTTTAAGTGTTTTAGTAACAGTGTCTACGAAAGAGTCTAAAGCTGCGTTAGCTTGTACTTTAGTGATACCAGCATCTTCAGCAAGTTGCGCGATTAATTCTGCTTTGTTCATAAATGATTTTTTTAGTTGTTTGAATAACGAAACAAATTTATCCGCTTTTCCCAATCAGCAAAATTTTTTTATTAAAAAATAGATTTTGGGCGAATGCTCCAAATCCTTTATGCAAAGGGATTACAGGCTTTTTTGTTAGAATAAGGAACGCTTAATTTTTGTCTTTAATTCTCTGAAAGCCTTGTCAGTAAAGGGTTTCAGGGGTCAATGCGTAGGATTCAATGCCTGCAAGGGTTTTAGAACAATATAATGAAGATTTGTGATTACCAAAATGAAAATTTAAATCTATCCACACTCAATTCACAACCTCCATTAATGACCTAAAACCAATCATTAACTGGCCCCAAAGCATTGTGGCGTCTTGTCTTAAGGCCGCCGCGTGCGTATCAATATACTTGTCATATTGTTCTCTATTCTCCATAAAATATTGCACTGCATAGGTAGGTCCATCACTATCATCAATGTCTAAAACTTTGACAAAATGATAATGACTAAAACAACCCGTTCGCATCACAGCGGGAATATGTGTGTTTTTCATCCAGTTTACCCAGTTTTCGTGAATACTAGGATCAATTTTGGTGGTTACATTGTAAATCAACATGATAGAATGAAATTAAATGGATTATTTGGGCTTTTTTAGGCTTAATTCTATAAAAATAGGGCAGTGGTCACTGTGTTTGACGTCCGGAAAAATAGAGGCGCTTTTTAGGGCACTAGAAAGGGTATCTGTTACACAGATATAATCGATACGCCATCCCTTGTTTTGTAAACGCACCGTTGGGAAGCGCTGGCTCCACCAGGTGTAACCGCCCGTAAATTCAGGATGTAGCTGTCTAAAACTATCTGTCCATCCAGTTTCAATAAATTGATCCATCCAGGCACGCTCTTCTGGTAAAAATCCAGAACTCTTTTTGTTGCCCTTAGGATCATGAATATCAATTTCACGGTGGGCAATATTATAATCACCCACAACAATCAGTTGGGGTCTTTTTTTTCTTAAAGCCGCTAAGTATTGTTCAAATTCTGAGAGCCACTGGTATTTATAGTTTTGTCTTTCATCACCACTGGTGCCCGATGGGAAATAAGCATTCACAATGGTAATAGGTCCAAAATCTGCTTGTATGACCCTGCCTTCAAAATCGGACTGTTCAATACCCGTTCCATACACAATATTTTCTGGCTTTATTTTTGTAAAAATGGCAACGCCACTGTATCCTTTTTTTTGTGCCGAAAACCAGTAGCTCGTATAACCTAACTTTTCAATTTCAGAGGTATCAACGTCTTCTTTGGTGGCTTTGGTTTCTTGTAAGCAAATAATATCGGCCGGATTTTCGGATAGCCATTCAACAAAACCTTTTTTAATGGC
>JAGNTI010000004.1 GCA_017987615.1 Sediminibacterium sp.
AAAACAGAGAATTTATTGAAGCAACACGCGTATTAGGCTACTCCGATATGCGCACTATTTTTATTCATATTTTACCCAATATTATTGGACCGGTTTTAGTGATTGCTGCAAGTAATTTTGCATCAGCAATTGTAATTGAAGCGGGTTTAAGTTTTTTAGGCGTGGGTGTTCAACCGCCACAACCCAGCTGGGGACTGATGATCAAAGAAAATTACAATTTTATTATTACGCACAATCCTGCACTGGCATTAGCACCAGGCATTGCCATTATGATACTAGTACTTGCCTTTAATTTATTAGGGAATGGATTAAGAGACGCATTTAACGTGCGGGAAAAATAAATGACACTTAAATTATTCGGTAGGTGATACCACCACATTTCTAACCAAACTTTCTTCGAGCGAAATAAAGGTTTCTGTTCTTTCGATCCCTTTAATTTTTTGCAACTCGTCGTGTAAAACATAACGCAACTGCTGAATGTCTTTACATACAATTTCTGCAAACATGCTATAGTTTCCAGTAGTATAATTTAAGCGCACAATTTGTGGCACTTTTTTTAATTCTTTAGCAACACTATCATACAACGAACTTTTTTCTAGATAAATACCAATAAACGCAATGACGTCGTAACCGAGTTCTTTTAAATCAACAGATAGTTTTTTACCTTTTACTACACCCAGCTCTTCTAATTTTTTAATACGCACGTGGATGGTGCCACCCGATACAAAGAGTTTTTTACCTAAATCGGCGTATGAGACTTCTGCATCTTCCATCATTTCCTGAATAATCTGTAAATCGAGTTTGTCAAGATTCAATTTTGGGTTCATAATGGGGCCTATTTTTAGTATATTTCTAAATTAAAGCTAATTTATTAAACTATTTCTATACTTTATGATAATTGATTAAAATATTTGTAACGAGTAGGTGAAATACTTTAATATTGTATGGTCAACAAGTGACAAACAGTTCTTATCTATTGTGGGGTGACGAAATATTAGGCAAACGTGCCCTCTTGTCTCGAGGGTGAGGATAACGGGATAAACGTAACATAGAGCCGCTTAGCAATAAGCGACCAGGGTCGACCACTGAACTTTGTGTTATAGCTAACTGCCTTCTGGAGGTTCGATCCCTCCCCCTACAGCAACTTAAAAAGCCGCTTCTAATTGGAGCGGCTTTTTTGTTTACAATAGGTGACACTAAAGGTGACACTAAATGTTAATTAAGAAAACGATTAGACTAATCGTTTGAGTCTAGATTGTAAATTTTGTAGCATCAATTGCTTAGCAGCATTTGACAGTAAAGCATTTTGAATTAAAGCAACAATTTGTGGTTCTTTTTTAATGAATGATTCTATAATTCTTAAATATCTAATTTCAACAATTCCAAGTCGCTTTGCAAATTCAATAAATTCTATTCGACCATAATGTCCATAAGTGGTATAATAAGATGATTCAAAATCTTTATCAAATAATTCTAATGCTGTATCACGCTCATTTGGCGTATGAATAATTGTACTCATTAGATCATAGGAAGCCGACAATTCCATTTCACCAAAATCGTTTCTGATTAATGAAAAGTTTTTTAAATGTGCATCGCCATTTGAAAAAATATAATTGAATAAAACAATTTTGAAGAAATTTTCAACGGCTACCATGGAGGCTGGCACATATTTTTTTATTAACACGCCTATTTCGAGATAGCTACCCTCGTACTTATAGGATTCTCCATGGGTTTCGTTGGTTCGATTTGTTATTTGGGCAAAGTCTTCTTGTATATATTTTGTACCATCTGTTTTTACATCAAACCTTTTGGTGATATAGGCTGGCGTACCGTCTTTGAAATATATTAGTGCATTATGAGCAGTTTTTATTTTAAAAATTTGTGATGCGATTTGCATTATTAAATGTTCATTTTCCGGAGCTTCTTGCATCATTTCCAAATGGCCTGCCGTTGGAATTGGCTTAATGATATATTGACCCTTGGTTTCACATAACGAAAGCTTATCCCCCACTAATTTGAGAGAATACTTTAACTGCACGCCAGAAATTGACATTCTTTTTGAATGCTCGTTATACATATGTATATTTTCTGGCTTTGGCTTATCAAAGTCAAGTATTGTGGAAACACGCTTCCCTTCAAATAGTTTTTTTCTACATGATAGGCAATATTCATTTTTCTCTACCTTTTTATAGCATCCTAAGCATTTCATCTTATAAAGGTTTTAGTGTAATAGCACCAATATTGTCCTCTTGTGCAGTTAACAATAATCTCCCAAAATGATCATTCTCATCAATTTTTAATAGTCTGCATTGAATATTTTTATTTACACCCTCTGATAATAAACCAAAGAAAAAAGCAAATAGCTTTTCAGATTCATGCTTTTTAATACTCCTTGGCATGGTTAAACTAATGGATGGATTTTTATCATTTTGCAAATAGACTTCATCATACTCAAATGAATAAGTGCCGTTTAATTGCTTTTCCAATATGCCTGCTAAAATGCCATTATTGAACACTTCTGCTTTCATTAGATCATTGATTTAATGTGGACAGATAATTCTAAGCCCAATACATCTAAAACGCTTATGAGGGTGTTTACGGTGGGATTTCTGATTCCTAATTCAATTTCAGATATTGACTTAAAAGTGATGCCTGCCATTTCAGCAACATCTTTTTGAGTCAAATTCAAATAATCTCTTCTTTCTTGAATAAGATTGCCAATTTGTTGATTATTCATTGGAAATATATTTCTAATTATTAGTAAAAATAGTATATTTTACTAATAATTTAGTGGATTTTAGAAATATAATTCTAATTTATAAGTTATAAAATCTGTAAGTTGAGGGAGCGATATTAATGCAAAGAATTAAAACTGCAAATTCTTAAAGGCCTGAAAATACAACCAATGTCCAAAATTATTGGGATGGTTAATATTGTTACTTAATAAAGAAGGTTGATCTTTTCGGGCAAATACTTTTTCAAAAATATCATACACATTCACATAAGCGCAGTTAGCTATTTCAGCCGCTTTTTTTGCAGCCTCCGTATACAAATTCATGGAGTGGCCAGCGTAATGCCAATTATCGTTGGGCCTAAAACAAGAATAAATGATTACTTCTGCATTTTTTTGACCTCTTGTCAATTGAACAAGATTAACAAGGTTATTCTGATATTCGGCAGGTGACATGCCACCAATATTGGCTTCATTCATACCCCAACCTAATAACACTAGGTCCGGATTTTTTTTACCAATATACGCTTCCCAATACGCAACGGCTTCTAGTGAAGTATAACCCGGCAATGATGCATCTTGAAGTTCTATTGTAGCGGCAGGATACTGGGTTTGCAAATAATGCGCCCATCTATTTTGTAACCGATCATTGATGTTTGAAAGGTCTATGCCTGCTGTAATACTGTTTCCATAAGATACAATGGAAACTTTTTCGCCCCCTTCTAATTTGGATTTAAACTTAGATAAAAAAACGGTTGAGGTTTTGTCATCATTTAAAATATCACTTTTTTTAGTAGCATAATCCACCCAAATAAAATAGGGCGTATTGCTATAATTTGAAAAGTTGTATTGGTTAAAATCTAACTTTTCAAATAGTGGATGATTTGCATAATCAGGAATCCGCGAACCAACGGTTCGGGCAATGGTACCCTTTTTATAATCAATGGTATAATCTGTACCTTCTGTATAAATAATGCTACCCGAATCGGTAGGTAAATACGTGTTACGCACCGTTACAGATCCTTTAACAATAGAAGTATATAAAAAATTGGAAGGGCTCGTATTGGCAAGTACAAAACTCTCTCCTTCAATGATGTTTTGCTTTCTTTGAGTAGACACATTACCCGCAAAGGCTTGCGTATTCCAAGACAAACAAATCAACAGCAGTAAAAAGTATAAGTTGCTAATCTTAGACGAGTACATACCAAACGGTTAATGCACAAATCTACTTTTTTTTATATAAGTTTAATGATTTATATAAAGATTATTCTATTTAACTATTGAGCATCCCTATCAGAAAAGCTTTGCGTAGACTTAAACCACTCATAAGTTGGCCATTCTGGATTTTTATATGGCCAGGCGCCGCAGCCCAAGTACTTAAAATTGGGGTTTAAAATATTGCTTCTGTGCCCACTCGAACTCATCCACCCTTCTACAAGCTTACTAGCTAGTGACCAGTACGTAGGATCTTCATCAAAAATATTATAAATGTTTTCGGCGCAGGTTCCATAGTCAACTCCAACACGCTTTATCCGGTCAGTCATATCCGCTTGTCCAGGCACCGGACTATTGTGCGCGTAAAAATTATATCGCACCATATCTATTGAATGTCCAAGTGCTGCTTTTTCTAATGCAATTGAAAAATTAAATTCTGGCAAATTGTATCTGATGCGCTCTTCATTGGTTCTAAAAAAAATGGCCGCATCTAATAACCGGTGATTAAACTTTGATCCTACAATTTTTTTATGCACTGCAGGTAATTGCTTAAATGTTTGTACCGAATACCCAGTGTAATATTTAGCATCCCAGTGTTCTGGATTTGATTGCGCAAAACCTACAAAAGCGCACAATAACAATAGTACAACGCCAATAATTTTAATTTGACTACGCCACAAAAACTGCATTACAAATTCCCTTTCTTTAATTCACTCACCGCAAAATCAGTAGCCCTTGCTGTAAGCGCCATATAGGTTAATGAAGGATTCTGACACGCTGACGATGCCATACAAGAACCATCTGTAATGAAAACATTTTTTGCATCGTGCATTTGATTCCATTTATTAAGCACAGAAGTTTTAGGATCCTTACCCATACGAGCAGTGCCCATTTCATGAATACAAAATCCGGGTGCTGGCATGGTATCATAGGTAGAAACATTTTTAATACCTGCTGCTTCTAACATTTCTGCTGCGCTATTTTTCATGTCCACGCGCATCTTCATTTCATTTTCTTTAAACTCGCAATCAATATCAAGTAATGGTAAACCCCACTTATCTTTTTTGTCTTTGCTAAGGGTTACTTTGTTTTCGTAGTATGGTAAATGCTCACCCCATGAGCCAATACCCATCGACCAGTTACCTGCTTCTGTGATGCTTTCTTTAAACGACGCACCAATACCTTCTCCTTGTTGTCTTCCTCTACCCGCGCCACCTTGGTAACCAAAGCCACGCACATAGCCTGCAGAGGATCCGCCATCTAAATTTCTGAATCTTGGAATATAAATACCATTTGGACGTCGGCCATAGGTATACTTATCTAAAAATCCTTCGTAGGTACCAGAAGCACCCACACCATAATGATGGTCCATTAAATTATGCCCTACTTGCAAACTACTATTACCAAAACCTTCTGGAAAAACTTCCGAAACAGAATTGAGTAAAATATGTGAGGTGCCTAGTGTAGATGCGTTTAAGAAAACAATTTTTGCATAATACTCTTCCGTTAAATTGGTGTTGGAATCTATGATGCGCACACCTTTTGCACGGCCGGTTTCTTTATCGTATAAAATTTCGGTAGTGATAGCATCCGGACGAAGCGTTAAATTACCCGTTGCAAATGCAGCAGGAAGTGTGGCCGCATTGGAACTAAAATAACCACTAAATGGACAACCTTGATGACACTTGTTTCTAAATTGACAAGGACCACGGGTTCCAATTTTAGCTGTATGATTGGCTGAGCGTCCAATAATCATGGGACGACCCATTTTTGTTTTTAATTCGCTAGCAACAAGCTGTTCAACACAGTTCATTTCCATGGCTGGCATAAACTCACCATCGGGTAACATAGAAAGTCCATCTCTATTTCCGCTAATGCCGGCAAATTTTTCGACATAACTATACCATGGTGCTAAATCACTGTAACGTATTGGCCAGTCTGTGCCATGACCATCTTTTGCATTGGCTTCAAAATCTAAATCACTCCATCTGTAACTCTGACGACCCCACATCAGTGAACGACCACCCACATGATTACCTCTAATCCAATCAAATGGTTTTACTGGATTGTAGGGATGATCATTATCATTTACAAAAAACTTTTTTGAAACTTCGTCGTAAGCGTAACACTTACTTTGTATGGGCGAATTTTTTTTGTCTTCTTGCGTCGAACCATTACGGTGTTCTAATTCCCACGGATTTTTTTCGGTACCCTCATAATCTTTAATGTGCTCTACATTACGACCTCTTTCTAGTAAAATTGTTTTGAGTCCTTTTTCTGTTAACTCTTTAGCAGCCCATCCTCCAGAAATTCCAGAGCCTACTACAATTGCATCAAAAATGTTTTGCTTTGCCATTTTAAAAACGTGGTTTAGATGTTCTAATGATTGTAATTTATAATAATTTTTAGAGATATTAGCATTGACTTACTTTTGCACCCATGGGACAGAAAAAATTAATCCGGTTTGAAGCTATTAAAGGGTACGAAAACGTATTTGAATACCCGGTTAATGCCAAGGGCACTTGGAACGCGTATTTTAAAAACGACAACCCCATAACACTTGAACTGGCTTGCGGTAAAGGAGAATACGCGGTAGGCCTAGGAAAAATGCACCCTAACCGCAATTTTATAGGTATAGACATTAAGGGCAACCGGATTTGGAGAGGTGCCACAAATGCACTTGAAATGGGCCTTACAAACGTGGCATTTATTAGATCGCATATTGATAAAGTGTCCGATTATTTTAACCCTACCGAAATTGACGAAATCTGGATCACTTTTCCGGATCCGCAGTTAAAGGGCGCTAGGGCAAAAAAGCGCCTCACCCACCCTAAATTTTTGCGTGTATACCAGCAAATCTTAAAACCCGGGGGTATCATCCATTTAAAAACCGATAGTCCAGATTTATATCAATTTACCAAGCTTGTTATCAACTTATTTGAACTTCCGTTGTTAGAGGATATGGACAATGTATACGCAGGCGCAAACATCAAACCTGAATTGCAGATAAAAACGCATTACGAGGGTTTAGACATTGCAGGAAGCAACCGTATTCATTATTTGTCTTTTACCATTAACAAAGAATTGCCGCTAGCATTAGATGCGCAATTAAAAAGTTTACTAAGTGAGCAAGAACCTGATTAAAGATGTAGATTACTATACGGATCCTTCTGGTAATTTTGTATTTACAGAAGCCTATCATATAGCAAAAGGCTACTGTTGCGGTCATGGTTGCAGACACTGTCCCTATGCATACGAAGCAGTACCAGAGCCACGTAAACAATTGCTACTGAATAAAGAAATTCATGAATTCCGCGAGCCGCAATAAAAAAACACCTACAAAGTCTGCAATCAATAAAGCAGATTCACCTAGTTTTTTTGAACTGGTGTATCAGGTGGTAAGGCTTATTCCTAAAGGGCGCGTAACTACATACGGCGCTATTGCAGCATATTTAGGCAGCAAACAAAGTTCCAGGGCAGTTGGCTATGCACTCAATGGCGCACATTTTATTAAACCAAAAGTACCGGCGCAAAGAGTGGTGAATAGAAATGGTATGTTAAGCGGAAAAGCGCATTTTGAAACGCCAACGCGCATGCAAGAGTTACTTGAAAAAGAAGGTGTAATCGTTAAAGATGAAACCGTCCAAAACTTTAGTAAACATTTTTGGGACCCTACAAAGGAACTAGGCTTTTAAACCTAACTGTATTAAGCGTAATAAGGCGCAATAAACCAGTATACCACCGGACCTGTTACTGCCACATAAAACCATAATGGCCAAGTGATTTTTGCTAATTTTTTATGGGTAGCAAACTCTGCAGTTAATGCACGATACGCCGTAAACAAAATGAACGGTAATATTACCGCTGCTAAAAATATATGCGTACTTAAAATAACTAAATAAAGGATTCTAAAAGAGCCTACTGTAGCTGCTTCTGCTTCATTTAATACGCCATCATGATCAATATCCCCAAACTTAGCTTCGCCAGCTAGTAAATGATGGGCGATATAAGACACTAAAAATAAAACAGATAACACAAGCGCTGCCATCATCATTTTTTTGTGCATTTGATAGTTGCCATTTTTAACAGCTACAAGCGCTGCCACTAATAATACAGCAATAATGGTATTGATTACTGCATTGGCTTTTGCAAAAATGTGCACGTCAAAACCTAAATCAACATCTAATTTAAATTTACTTAATAGAACAACAACCGTAAACACAACTACTGAAAATATGCCAATAAGCCATTTAGCAAGTTTGTCGTTTTTTGAAATAGATGCTTGTAACATAGTATTGTTTTTTAATAATAATTATCCATTAATTTTTCTGCGTTGACGCATATACACTACAAAAAATATAGTAGCAGATATAATGATCAACCAAAGCCAAGACAGGTCAAGTATTTGTCTAAAAATAGCGCCTTTATTTTTCTTGTCTTTTTCGAGCATTAATAATCCAATGTCTCTCGCAAGTTTTGCCACCGAATTTGAATCAAGACCATTGTAATACCCACGAACATAACGGTCTTTATCAAGTAATACAAACCTTGAAGTATGCACAAAATCAGGACTGATAGGCTCTTCACTAAATTTGTCAACCTTCAATTCTTCAAAAGCAAATTTATAAATACTGTCTTTGTTGCCGGTTAAAAACCACCAGTTATCATGGTTTGCGCCAAAAATATCGGCATAATTTTTTAGTACCGGAACAGAGTCACGCTCAGGGTCTACGGTAAAAGAAACAAATTGAACAACAGCCGTATCAATTTTTTTACGCACGTTACCACCCAGCTTAAATGAGTGCTGCAACTTTTGCATATTAAAAGTGAGCTTTGGACAAATGCTTCTACAACTGGTAAATACATAATCTACCACCATTATTTTAGAACCCTTATCGTAGAGGCTTACTGTATCACCTAATTGATTAACAAGTGTAATATTGGCTGTTTTGTGCCAAATGCTATCCGTTACTTCTTTACCCTTTTCGATGCGGGTAACCACCGTGTCTAGTAAGTATTTTCGGGGCATATCTACTGCGCTTTCACTTGCAGACTTAAGCCACAAATAGCAAAACAGTGGTAATCCGAGGGCAACGAGTAAACCTAAAATTGATTTTTTATTCATGTAAAAAGGTTCGTATAAAAAAACCACCAAACAAAGGTCGGTGGTTTTACTTATTTGATAACAAATTCATTTAGTGTTTGTTCTCTACCGACATAGTATCATTTGCGTGCGCAGTGGTATCTGCAGCAGCTTGATGTGTAGCACCGGCTTCATGTCCTGCTCCATGGCCTTCCGCCTTTTTTTCTACTTTAATGGTAGCACGCTCCTTGTAATAAGGATCGTAGGTATTACGAAGGTTTCTGAAAGAATTACCATCCCATAAAAAAGCGATGATAAACCAAATAAAAAGACCAAGAGGCACTACAATTGTCATGATAAGGTTTTTTAGTTCATGCTTTAAGTGCATGAAATAAGCAACGATATAAAACGCCTTTGCCATCATTAGAATAATGATTGTGCCTTTGATAGCAAGTCTTAAAGATTCTGAAGTGATATCGATCATCCAAAAACCAAGTAATAATTCTACAATGGTTAATACAGATAATATGATGGTAACTTTTTTAATTTCCCCAGTTCCGTGGTTCTCTTCGTGTTGAGCAGTATGTGACATTAGATTCTAAATTAATGTTTTGAAAAAATTATACTAGGTAGAAGCAAGTGAATACGAATACCCAAACTAAATCTACAAAGTGCCAGTACAATCCAGCTTTCTCGATCATGAGGTAATGACCACGTTGTTCAAACTTATCTAGTAAGGTCATAATCAACATAATGATATTGATAATTACACCAGAAAATACGTGGAATCCGTGGAAACCTGTAATGGTAAAAAAGTAATTGGTAAAGTTGGTAGAAGATGCAGTTCCATCAGCATTTAAAAATGGATTGCGACCCCACCATGCACCTTCATGGTGTAAGTGATTCCACTCCCAAGCCTGACAGCTCAAAAATGCAATACCGCCAATGATGGTCCAAATCATGTATTTCACAACAGCCTTCTTGTCCATTTCTTGACCTGCTTTTACAGCAAGTACCATGGTTACAGAACTAACAATCAAAATAAAGGTCATTACAGACACAAACACAAGTGGTGCATGAACTCCTTCTGGAGCAAATGGGAAACTTCTAAACACCTCGTTAGGGTCAGGCCATCCATTACTTGAAAAACGAATGGTACCATAAGAAATAAGGAATGCTCCAAATGTAAAGGCATCACTCATTAAAAAATACCACATCATTAATTTACCGTACTCGACGTTGAATGGGCTTTTTCCACCACCCCAAGACTTTGTTGTTTCTACTGTTGCTGTTGACATGTCTTATTAAAAATTTCGTTGCAAAAATATTGGCTATCAGTCAAAAAAGACGATTTCTGGGTAACTTTTTATTTGAATTAAGCAATCATATGATAAAATATAAACAAGTAAATCCAAAGTATATCTACAAAATGCCAGTAGGTAGCTACAATTTGAACCGGCACAACGTTTGTTTGGCTATTTTGAACCCAAAATGACCTGAAAAACGTAACAATTAAGGCAATAACACCCCCAAGCACGTGGATCATGTGTAAGCCCGTAATAATAAACAAAAAGGAAGATGCTGAGTTGCTTTGAGGTCCAATCAGCGCAATACCCCTCAATTCAAGATCTTTAAAGCCAAGATACTGGAAGGTTATAAATACCACACCCAAAATAGCCGTTATGGTTATTAGGGATTTATAAGAAATTATTTTGCCTGCCTTTATTGCCGTGCTAGCAAAATGCATGGTTAAACTACTTGCTAGAATTACAGCGGTAGAATACCAAAAAACAACCGGTAGTTCAATAGCTAACCAGTTTCCTTGATTTTTTTTAACAATATAAGCACTGGTTAATCCAGCAAACATCATTACAATACTTCCTATCGCTATCCACATCAAAAATTTGTGTGGGTGTATTCTTTGTGGCTCGTTTGTTGCTAGTGTAGACATACTCAATAAATTTTAATTCGTTGCTACTATTTAATTTTATCTGCGAGTAATGCAAGTAATACAATGGGTAAATAAATGTAACTACTAAACATAACGCGTCTTGCCGCTTTAACATCCATTTGTTGGTACAATCTGATACTTTGTACCACCATAAATACATTACAAACCATAACAATAACGGCACTAACAAAACCAGTATAACCAAAATAATAGGGTAAGAACCCTACTGGAATCATTAGCACTGAATACATAATACCTTGAACGGCCGTGAATTTAGTTGGTCCCTTATCAGCGGGCAACAACTTAAATCCTGCCTTACTATAATCTTCATGTGCCACCCAAGCAATTGCCCAAAAATGCGGAAACTGCCATAAAAACTGAATGCCAAAATAAATCCACCCACCCATACTAAAATCATCATTGCCAGCCACCCAACCAATCAAACAAGGTAATGCGCCAGGTAAAGCACCCACCAACACGGCAATAGAATTTATTTTTTTTAGCGGTGTATAAATAAAAGCATATAAAAACAAACTAAACGCAGATAAAAGTGCCGATGACAAATTAAAGAAGTACCACATCATTCCAACGCCCACTAGTCCAGCAATAAATGCAAAAGTGTAAGCTTCGGTTTGGGTCATTCTACCAGCAGCAACAGGTCTTGAACCTGTTCGCTTCATTACGGCATCCGTATCTTTTTCTACTGCCTGATTAATAGCGTTTGCACTTCCCGTAACTAACATTCCTGCTAGAAACAAAATCGCAATCATCCACCAATCAAATTCTTTTACTTTTGGAGCGAGTAAGTAACAAACGACACAAGAAAACACAACCGTAAAACTCAGCGTAAATTTAATTAGCTGGTAATAATCTTTAGCCTTGCTAGCAAAAGAATTAGAACGGTTGTTTTCGTTATCCATTTTAGTGCTGACTTTCGTCTGCTCCAACAGGTGTAGTTTGTGCTATAAAGTCTACGCCATCTTTACCATAATCGTAAGGCCAACGGTGTACTTCAGGAATTTCACCTACCCAGTTACCATGACCAGGATTGATTGGTGTTGTCCACTCAAGTGTTGTTGCATTCCATGGATTTGAGTTCGTTACTTTTCTTCCTTTGAAAATAGAATAGAAGAAGTTGAACAAGAATAATAATTGAACCATGAAAACAATAATAGACACCAAGCTAATGAACTTATTAAGCTCACCAAATTGCTTGAAGCTTTCCCAAATGCTAAAATCGTAGTAACGACGTGGCATACCCGCTAAACCTTCATAGTGCATTGGCCAGAAAATTAAATAAGCACCTGCAATGGTTACCCAGAAGTGGATATATCCAAGTGTGTTATTTAACTGCTTACCATACATTTTAGGGAACCAGTGGTAGATACCGGCAAACATACCAAACATAGATGCAACACCCATTACAATATGGAAGTGCGCAATTACAAAGTAGGTATCGTGTAAGTGAATATCGAGTGCAGAGTTTCCTAACCAAATACCTGTTAAACCACCAGAAATAAATAAGCTCACAAAACCAATTGCAAACAACATCGCTGGGGTGAAACGGATATTACCTCTCCATAAAGTAGTTAACCAGTTAAATACTTTAATAGCAGAAGGAACCGCAATTAATAAAGTTAATAATACAAACACAGATCCTAGGAATGGATTAAGACCAGTCACAAACATGTGGTGCGCCCAAACCAAGAATGCTAATATCGCAATTGCAAATAAAGAACCAATCATGGCCATGTAACCAAAAATTGGTTTACGTGAATTGATCGATAAAATTTCTGATACCATACCCATCGCAGGTAACAAGATGATGTATACCTCTGGGTGACCTAAGAACCAGAATAAGTGTTGATATAAAATAGCAGAACCACCTTCGTTAGGTAAAGCACCAACACCATTGATAAAAATATCTGATAGATAAAAACTTGTTCCAAAGTTTCTATCAAAAATTAATAAGATAAAACCAGAAAAAAGTACTGGGAAAGATAATACACCAAGAACTGCTGTAAAAAATAATGCCCAAATGGTTAAAGGTAAGCGCGTCATGCTCATACCTTTTGTACGCATGTTTAAAATAGTAGCAATGTAGTTTAGACCTCCTAATAAAGAAGAAACCACAAATAGCGCCATAGATACCAACCATAAATCCATACCCGTTTTAGATCCTGGTGAAGCGTCACCAAGTGCAGATAATGGAGGATATGCTACCCAACCACCACTAAAGGGGCCTGTTTCAACAAACATAGATGATAACATCACAATGCTAGCCGCAAAGAAAAACCAGTAGCTAAGCATATTCATGAAAGGAGATGCCATATCACGTGCACCTACTTGTAAAGGAATTAAGAAGTTGGCAAAAGTACCAGACAAACCTGCAGTTAATACAAAGAATACAAGTACTGTACCGTGTGTTGTTACAAGTGCATAGTAAGCTTCTGGAGTGATACGACCACCCTTAGCCCATTTACCCAAAAGATCTTCTAGGAAAGGGAAAGTTGAATCTGGATAACCTAGTTGCAAACGAAATAGTACACTCATTAAACCACCCAACACAGCCCACACCATACCCGTGATCAAGAATTGCTTCGCGATCATTTTGTGGTCCATGCTAAATACGTACTTAGATAAGAAAGTATCATGGTGCTCGTGATGACCGTGATCATCATGTCCATGTGCATCTCCATGTAAAACTGCTTCGTGACTCATACCTATTTATTTAAAAAAGTTAATTCGTTGTTTGTTTGACTATTTTATTATTTAACTACCGCTGCTACCACTGTTGTGTCTGCAGGTGCAGCACTTGGATCCTTTTCAGGGAATGCACTATAGTAGTAAGGCTTTTGTTTAGCCATGATTGCATCAAATTCTTCTTGATCAACCACTTCAATAACACCTTTCATTGAGTAGTGACCGTTACCACACATTTGATCACAAGAAATTTCATACACAAAGTTTGGATTGCCTGTAAGCTCCTTCATTTCTTTAGTGGTGTATTTTGGTGTGAACCACATAGTAGTAGGAATACCAGGTACCGCATCCATTTTTAATCTGAAATGAGATAAACCTACGTCATGAATCACATCACGTGATCCTAATATAAGCTTAACCGGCTTACCTTTAATCAGGTAAACAGTTTGTTCCATTACGATATCATCTTGCGCTAATTCATCATCCCATAACAAACCTAATGTGTTACTAGCATTGTCAATATTTTTGTAATACTTTTTACCAAAAGAACCATCCTTTCCTGGGTAACGGTAAATCCAACCAAATTGCTTACCGGTAACTTCCACTACCATTGCATTTTTTGGAGGCTCGCCCGTAAATAAGAACCAGTTACGAAGACCAATTACTACAAGAACTGTTAAAGCAATTGCAGGAATTACAGTCCAGATTAATTCTAGCTTAGTGCTGTGCGCAAAGAATACTACTTTACGGTTTGTATCTTCTTGGTACTTGTATGCGAAAACAAATAAGATAACTTGTGTTGCAATAAACACGATGCCTGTAACGGCAAGTGTTACCCACAACATACTATCCACTCTTGCGCCTTCTACACTCGCTGCATCTTGTACTAGTAATGTTTTGTCATACAACAATTCGTTGCAATACCAAACACCCACTAAACCTAACACCAAGAAAACAACCATCAATAAACCATTGATTTTGTTGTTTTGCTTGCGACTTACTTCTTCGCCTTTTAATACAGATACATATTCGCTCGCTTTTGCAATCTGAAAAATGACTACAAAAATGAGAACTACTACGGCTATGGTTAAAAACATTGTCATAATGCTATCAATATTTTATTGATTCTAATATTAATCGTCTAAATAATTATACTTGGTGTATGATACTTTCCTTTAAGAATGGGTGACTCTTTGGAATCAGCGGCTTGCTTGCTAACGCACGGCTCACAAAGAAAATCATAAGACCCACAAATAAACTTAAAATACCAAAGTCTAACCAACCAAGTGTTACGTGCTCTTTAGATAAAGAACCCATTACCATTTGGTAAAAATCTATCCAGTGACCAAATAAAATTAATACGGCCATAAAAGCAACTAGGGTATAGTTTCTTTTTGCTGAACGCTTCATTAATATGATTAATGGGCAAAGGAAATTGATAATAAGATTTAAGAAGAAAATGCCTTTGTATGGACCTTGCACTCTGTGCTTAAAGTAAACAGTTTCTTCAGGAATATTTGCATACCAAATAAGCATGTACTGAGAGAACCATAAATACGTCCAGAATACAGAAAAGGCAAACATAAACTTACCAATATCGTGTAAGTGCTCTTGAGTAGTTAACTCTAAATAACCTTTGTTTTTTAGATAAATTACCCAAAGTGCAATAAGACTCATACCAGACACAAATGAACTTGCAAATGTGTACCAGCTATACATAGTAGAGTACCAATGTGGATCAATACTCATCATCCATAACCAAGGAATTGTAGAACCTACTGTTAAACCAAACCACACTAAAAAGGTAGCAGCACGTACCGTATTCTTATAAATAAAAGTTGCACCTTCTTCTGCAGTCATTGGCTCACCATCCGCTTGCTCATTAAGCTTGCGAATGCGCCATCCAAACAAACTCCACAAACCAATAGTAAGGGTAGTCCATATAACAAAGAATACAGGATTTAAAAATCCAGCTTTTCCTTTTAAGATAGGATCGTTAGCAACAGCTTCCGTATCTAACCAATGGTAGATATGGTGCTTGTGGCCAAAAATTACATACATTAAAACAGCAAAAGTAATAGCACCAAAAATTGGCACCATAGTAGAGATTGCCTCAGGAACCCTGCGGAATGATTGTTGGAAACCTCCCATTGCCATTGTTGTTACGCCAATGAAAAACATTGCAGCGTTACACACCAAAGTCCAGAAAATACTGTTGTACATAAGTGTTCCCCAAAACTGAGTTTGCTCATGTTCATCTGCACTAAAACCTTTGGTCACTAAACCTGTTACCAAAGCAACAAGACCAACAGCAATTAATGCTAGTGACCATGTTTTCATCTTTGCAGGTACCTCAAATTGCATTTTGATAGAAGCCATCTTTACTCTTTTAAAAAATTTTTATTTAGCAGCTTTTGCAGCCAATTGCTTGTTTTTTACATACTTGATAACCATCCAACGTTGCTTACGATTTAATTGAGCAGCATACGCACCCATTAAGTTTTTACCGTAGGTAACTGAATAAAACATTTGTCCTTCTGGCATTACAGATACAATTGGATCTGCTACTAAATTTTTTGGTGCAGAAGGATAAGGACCATCACCATTTTTCCATAATGGACCGTTACCATCTAACTTAGATCCATGACAGATACCACAGTTAATCAGGTATAAACGCTCCGCTTCATCATTATCTGTTTTAGATAAAGAATCGATTGGATTTTTTACAGCACGAGACGCGTAATAATTGGTAGTATCACCTGCCGCATCTTTTTCGATATGAAAAGGCATTTCAGCTCCACGCGCTAATGTTCCTGCTACAGGCATGGCGGTGTAGTTGATCCCTTTTTCAGTTAGGTTACTATGGTCTGCGTAACTTTCATAGGCACGGCTATACGCCATATCTGGCATATAGATAGAACCTGGTTCACGCTTAACACCATTACAGCTGCTAATGATAGCAGTGATGGCAAGAACGAGTATGATAGATAATTTCTTCATCGGATTTCTATTCAATAATTTATGCTGCAACAATTTCTTTATTTTGAAAAGGAACATCTTCGTTGTCGTAACGACCAAACCACCATCCTTCTTCGGCAACTTGAACGCTTAATTCGATAGCGCCGTTGCTTTGTAAAAATGCTTGTAAGTCGTCGGTGTTGGTAGTATCCGTACACTCAATGGCCATAACAAATAAATCGTCGGTAGCACGTGCGTGGAAATGATGCTTTTTAACACCTGGTGCTAATTGACATAAGTAGCAAAAGGTTAATACCATTCCTACCGCTGCAAAAAGTACAGTTAACTCAAACATGATTGGAATCCATGCTGGTAAAGCAAAGTGTGGCTTACCACCAATGTTTAGAGGCCAATCTTTTGTAAAGATCCAGCTAATAGTACTAAGGGCAGTTGTAGTACCTGTAATACCATAAATAAATCCTGCTGTGTGAAGACTTGTTTCTCTTAAGCCCATTGCATGATCTAGACCATGTACCGCAAATGGTGTGTACACGTCATGAATTTTATATCCTGCAGCACGCACTTTTTTAACTGCTGGAAAAAGCACCGCTTCATCCTCAAAACAGCCTACTACAAATTTCTTTTTTGCCATGTGTTCTATTTTATCGTTTGTTCAACGTAAATGATTAGTGATGATGGGTTTGGTCTTTAACAAATGCCTCTAATGGTTGCGCTTCAATCGCACTCATTTGATCTTTGTAACCATCGCCAGTTGTTTTTAATACATATTTAATTTCTGCAATTGCAATTACTGGGAAGTATTTAGCAAATAAGAAGAAACATGTAAAGAACAATCCGAAGGTTCCTGCATAGAAGCCCATTTCCCAAATAGTAGGGCTGTAATATACAGACCAGCTAGACGGTAAATAATCTCTATATAAAGACGTTACGATAATTACGAAACGCTCAAACCACATACCAATGTTAACGATGATACTCATGAAGAATGTTACAAAAACATTTCTTCTCATTTTGCGAGACCAGAAAATTTGAGGGCTTAATACGTTACAAGCCATCATACCCCAGTAGCTCCAACCATAAGGGCTAAATAAATAAGCACGAGAATACCAGAAAGTATAGCCTTCATATTTATTTTGAGAGTACCAACCCATAAATAACTCTGTTAAGTAAGCGATACCTACAATTGAACCTGTAAGTACAATTACTTTATTCATTGCTTCGATGTGACCTAGTGTTACATAATCTTCCATTGCAAATACTTTACGTACAATGATCATAAGGGTTTGCACCATCGCAAAACCAGAGAAGATTGCACCCGCAACGAAGTACGGAGGGAAGATAGTAGTATGCCAACCAGGAATTACTGAAGTAGCGAAGTCAAAAGATACAATTGTGTGTACCGATAATACAAGTGGTGTAGATAAACCTGCAAGTACTAAAGATAAACTTTCATGACGCTGCCAGTGCTTGGTAGAACCTGTCCAACCAAATGAAGCAAGTCCATATAAACGCTTACGTAATTTTGTGAAAGCTCTATCACGAACAGTTGCAAAATCCGGAATTAAACCAGAATACCAGAATAATAATGATACGGTGAAATAAGTAGAGATTGCAAATACGTCCCATAAAAGTGGTGAGTTAAAATTCACCCATAATGGACCACGTGTGTTAGGGTAAGGAAGTACAAAGAATGCCATCCAAACACGACCCATGTGGAAGATAGGGAACTGACCCGCACACATTACAGCGAAAATAGTCATCGCTTCTGCAGCACGGTTTACACCTGTTCTCCATCCTTGACGGAATAAAAGTAAGATTGCTGAGATAAGGGTACCAGCGTGACCAATACCTACCCACCATACGAAGTTGGTGATATCCCATCCCCAACCCACTGTTTTGTTCAAGTTCCACTCTCCAATACCATAAGTAACCTCACGGTACACACTGTATACACCAAATAATAAAAGTGCAACAGCAATGAAGAATCCGATGTACCATAACCTTGTTGGTTTGGCTTCGATAGGGCGAACAATGTCTTCGGTTACTTGGCGGTAATTTTTATTACCACTAACCAATGGTTCCCTAAGTTGTGATTCGTACTTTAAATGCATCTTATTCTATTTCAATTATTTTAATTATGCTTTTTTCTCTTCGTGTTTTGCTTCTGCGTGTTTAGCACCTTCATGTTTTTCGTCGGTGTTACGCACTTTAGCTAAGTATGTAACGCCAGGTAAAACGTGTAACTGCTCTAGTACATAGAAGCTACGATTAGGATTGTCTAAACGAACTTTAGTAATTGCAGAGTGCTTGCTATTAGCATTACCAAACGTAATTGCTTCTGTAGGACAAGCTTGTTGACAAGCAACTTTTACATCTGTATCTTCTAAAGGACGAGAATCTTTTTTCGCTTTTAATTTTCCTTCTTGTAAACGTTGTACGCAGAAAGAACATTTTTCAATCACACCACGAGAACGAACAGTAACATCTGGGTTTAACACCATACGCGTAAGATCGTCACTCATATTTAATACCACATCATTTACGTGACCTGTTTGGTTATCACCAAAGCTATCCGCACCTGTGTAATCTGCCCAGTTAAAACGACGTACTTTATAAGGACAGTTATTTGCGCAATAACGTGTACCAATACATCTGTTATAGGTCATTTGGTTTAAGCCTTCAGAGCTATGGTTGGTAGCAGCTACTGGACAAACGTTTTCACAAGGAGCGTTATCACAATGCTGACACATAAGTGGTTGGAAAACTACATTTGGATTGTCCATATCACCGCTGTAATAACGGTCAATACGTAACCAATGCATTTCATGACCACGTAGTACTTCTGGTTTACCAACAACTGAAACGTTGTTTTCTGCATTACATGCAACCACACAAGCACCACAACCAGTACAAGCATTTAAATCAACGCTCATTCCCCATTTGATTCCTGGTCTATCGTATACTGGATATAAAGTTCCAGCACCTTCAAACTTTTGAAGTACTTCTTCGTTGCTTAATTTTTCACCACCAGAAATTTGACCTTTTAATTCATGTGCACGCTCTTCACGAATTTCTGTAGGATGGTGTTTGTACGCAGCAAGTGTTAACTCTTTCATTACTTCGGTACGGTTACCTTGCTCGGTATCGTAACGGCTATGTGTTTGAGTTAATGCTACTGGATATTTTTCGCCAGTTGCAACCACTTCAACACTTGTGTTTACGTATGAAATGTTATTACCTTGTAAAGAAGCTAAACCAAACGCATTTTTACCTACGCCGTTTGCTGCTTTACCAATATTTTCTGAACGGCCATAACCTACAGCAATACCAATGGTTTCAGGGTGTGTACCCGGAATAATTAATACTGGAAGTTCGATCGTCTTACCACCTACTGTAACTTTTACAACTGGCTTTGGAGGATTTACTTCGTAAGCATCTGCTTGACCGCCGTTATTTAAATCAATTTTTAATAATGTTCTTGCAAGTGCAGGAGAAACGATAACATAGTTATCCCAAGTTGCACGTGTTACTGGATCCGGTAATTCTTGTAACCATGGGTTAGAAGCGCCTTGTCCAGCACCGATACCAACTTTTTCATACAATACGAGTTCTAATGCACCACCTTTTTTAGCTGAAGTTGCTGCAGTAACTGCATTTGCAACCGCTGCGCTAGAAAAACTTCCCGCACTAAAAGCAGCAGGTGTTGTAGCTAGTACACCATCTTGTAATGCTTTATCCCAACCTGTAACACCACCTAATTTAGCAGACCAACTAGTTTTTAAGAACGCTAAATAATCTGAAGCGTTACCACTCCATTTTAGTAAGCTGTCTTGCCACTGACGTGTTTTAAATAAAGGATATATGGTAGGTTGAATAAATGAAATATTTCCAGAAACCGGTTCTGCATCACCCCAGCTTTCTAGGTAGTGATGATCTGGTAAAACAAACTTACAAAGCACTGCTGTTTCGTCTGCTTTTGTTGCAAATGATACAGTGGTTTTAACTTTTGCAAGACCTGCTGTAAAACCAGCAGCATCATGCCAAGAGTAAGCAGGGTTTGCACCCACTAAAATTAAAGTACCAACGCTACCTGCGTTCATGTCTTTAACGAGTTGAACAAAGTTTGCATCAACACCAGCGCGGGTATTGTTACGAGCAGACCAGTTAATGGTTGAACCACCAGCACCTACCGCATTGTTGATTGCATTTACAATGATTTGAACATTCACATCATTGCTACCTGCAACTACAAGCGCAGCGCCTTTGTTTTCTAATAAAGTTTTTGCAGCATTTTGGATACCTGCTTTTAAAGTAGCATCCGAAATACCTGTAACACCACCACCATTAACAGCACTTAATAAAGCAGCTGCAATAGCACCTGTTTCAGATGGACGGTGTAAATATTTTTCATCCGCATTTGAACCCGTAAGACTCGCTACACTTTCGAAGTGTATGTGCTTACTCATGCTAGGATTTTTTTCGTTGATTTTTTTACCAGTTGCATATTGCTTAGAAAAAGCAACAGGACTTAACCAAGTACCTAAGAAATCGGCACCTAAGCTAACAATCGCTTTTGCATTTTCGAAATGGTAATCAGGAATAGCAGCTACACCATTTGTTGCAGCATTTGCTTCAATTAAAGCACTGTAAGAAACAGCGTCATAAGTAACGTGTTTGCTACCAGGATATTTTGCTAAAAATTGAGCAATCACTTCTTTACTTGTTGGAGAAGTAATGGTGCTTGATACCACTACAACATTACCACCAATAGAAGCAGCAACTGCTTTATCAGCCGCTTCAAAAGTTACTTCTTTACCATCAATGGTAGGGAAACGTAAACGTGCAGTATCATATAAATCTAATACTGACGCTTGCACACGTGCAGAAGTACCACCTTTAGTTACAGGGCATAAATCGTTACCCTCAATTTTAATTGGACGACCATCACGCACTTTAGCTACAACGCTTACTGCATCACCATCCTGTACATAGGTTGTTGCATAATAATTTGCAATACCTGGTACAATATCTTCTGGTTTGTTTGCAAACGGAATGGCTTTTTTAATAGGCATTTCACAGCTTGCTGCAACAGCTGCTGCTGCAGTGCTAAAACCTACATATTTTAAAAAGTCTCTGCGGGGTGCAGCAGTTTCGAGAAATCCTTTGCTTTCGTCTTCAACAAAAGGAAGTTCTTCTTTGAACTCATCTTTTACATCTTGATTGTAAGCAGTAGACTGATTTTTTTCTCCAAAACTTTGCCAGTACTTTTTTTGCTCCATGATATATTTATTATCGGGTATAATGTTGTTATTAATAGTGACACTTTTGACACTCAGTACCACCAATGCTTTCTACAGTAACACCTTTGGTGCTATCCATTTTTCCAGATTTTAAATCTTGGTGGTATTTTTCGTAGATGCTGTAGAAACCGTTGTCTTTAAACTGAACCTTTGTTTCGCGGTGACAATTAATACACCAGCCCATGCTAAGGTCGTTTTGTTGTTTTACTTCACCCATTTTTTGGATTTCGCCATGACATGTTTGACAAGCCACTTGACCTGCTTTTACGTGCTGAGCGTGGTTGAAATAAACGTGATCCGGTAAATTGTGGATACGTACCCACTCAATTGGTTTTGCTTTTGAAGCATCCCAAGGTTTACCTGGTTCAAAACCTGCGTATTTGTATAGTTTTTCAATTTCTTGTGTACCGTTTACTTCTTCACCATCTTCAGTAAAGATTTTTTCTCCCTTGTACTCGTTAATAGCCATGTGACAGTTCATACAAACATTCACTGAAGGAATGGTTGCTTGCTTACCTTGGTAAACACCCGTATGACAATATTGACAGTTAATTTGATTGATACCAGCGTGCACTTTGTGAGAGTAGTAAATTGGCTGAACCGGTTGGTAGTCCTGACTTCTACCAAGACCCATTGCACTTTTTGAAACTAGGTAACCACCCACAATAAAAAATACAACAGCTAAGAAAGCGATGTATCTTTTGTTTCTCCAAAATGGAACGTCTACTTCTGGTGTTTGTCCATCACGTGTATCTGCTAATTTTTTTAAGTTGGCATTTACTTGTAATAAAATAAGCGCCACAACAGCTAAAATCAGCGATAAGATTCCAAACAATAGAGAGTTATCTTCTTCAACTGGCTCACCTGCAGCTGCAGCACCTGGAGCAGCAGCGCCTGGGGCAGGCACAGAAGATATATACTTTAGAATGGCATCAATTTCCTCATTTTTTAAATTCGGGAATTGATTCATTGCGGTTTTGTTATACTCGAGGTATAATTTATTCGCATACGCGTCACCTGTTTTTAAAAAGGCAGCACTATTCCTGATCCAAGAATATAGCTTTTCTTTTGTTTCCCAACGGCCTTCAACCCCAGCAAGCGCAGGGCCTGTAGAGTTTTTATGCACCTGATGACAGGAAGCACAATTGGTATTAAACAAGGTTTTGCCGTCTTGAGCGGTAACGGTATTTGTAACTAATATGCCCAACAAGAAAACTGCACTAAAAAAGCAGTTCTTGACGATGCGACTTGTGTTGCTTCTAAAAGATGTCATATACACAAACGAATTCTATAGGTGGAAAAATATCCTTAATTGCGCGCAAAAATATGACAGGAAGCTGACAATAGCGAATACTATCTCACTTTTTTTTGTCTAAGACAAGATTGACTTTCAAGTATTTGTCGGCTTTTTTATGCAATTTTGACCCATGTTTAAGCGATTGAAGGAAAAATGGAAATTAAGTTGGACTTCTTTTGTACTTGTTTTTAGCACTTTTGCCATTGGTGGGAGTAGCTGCGGGTACCTAGGCAGAAAGCTTTTGAGCCTTACTGGGCTTGAATCTGGCTTGTTTTATTACACATTATATATTGTTTTAATGTGCTTATTATGGCCCCTTTGTGTCATCGTTATTAGCATCCCCCTCGGACAATTTGGATTTTTTAGAAACTACCTCCGAAAAATGAGTCAAACCATTTTTGGGGTGTCTAGCAAGGCCCCAAAACCTCAAAATGGGAGTTTTAGCATCAAAAAACGCAATTTGGCCCTATTTGCCTCAGGCGCTGGCTCCAATGCCCAAAAAATTATAGAACACTTTAAGGGTCACCCATCCATTCGGGTATCACTTATCGTTTGCAATAAGCCAGGTGCAGGGGTTTTACAAATCGCCGCTGACAATGATGTGCCAGTGCTTATGATAGAAAAGAAAGATTTTGACCACGGTAACACGTACGTGAAAGAACTTTCTAAATATGAAATTGATTTTATCATACTCGCAGGATTTTTATGGAAAATGCCGGAAGCCTTTTTAAACGCATTTCCAAGACACATGATTAATATTCACCCTTCACTACTTCCTAAATTTGGTGGCAAAGGCATGTACGGTTCCCGCGTGCACGAAGCAGTGATTGCCGCTAATGAAAAAGAATCAGGTATTACAGTTCATTATGTGAATGCACATTACGACGAAGGCGAACATTTATTTCAAGCTACTTGCACAGTTGATGCAACTGATACACCCGACACACTCGCAACTAAAGTACACGCACTAGAACATTTGCATTTTGCTCGCGTGATAGAAGATGTAATCGAAGGAAGATTATAATTTTTGGTTGTTGCGATTTGTTGTTGC
>JAGNTI010000066.1 GCA_017987615.1 Sediminibacterium sp.
GAAGGGTTTGTAATTTTCAAAAATTTGCTCGCATTGCCCGCGCTATCCATGGGTAAATAAAAAACATAATCGGCACCTGCATAATTTTTATGAACCTCATAACCAGAAGGTGAAAAAAAAGTGAGGAGGATACTATAATTGGGGTACTGCTTTCGAAGACCTTCTAAAACTGGACGTCCTTGTTCAAATTCGCCAAGTGAGGCGCAGTGCATCCAAATAACTGGTTTTGTATTGGAGGTTAAAGCGGCTGCTATTTGCTTTAAAATTTCTTTTCTGCCTGTATGCCACTGCTTAGCTTTTGGATTGACAAATCCAAGTATCCTTGCGGCAATTGGATAGATTCCAATGAATATGCGGTACAGAAAAAGCAAATTGGGATGATTTATACTGCAAATAAACAAATTAAAGCCCATTTACCCATTTTATATACTAGAATAAGGTTCGTTGTAAAGCGTCAAACAAAGGCTTTTTTGCAGTAATTTTGGCCCTATAAATACTGGCACATGAGACCCATTCAGATGGTGGATACCAAAACCCAATACCTTCAAATTAAGGACGAAGTAGATGCTGCCATTCATGCAGTACTTGATAGTGCAGCCTATATCAATGGCAAGGCCGTTCAAGACTTTGCTGCGTCTCTTTCAAGTTATTTGGGCGTAAAGCACGTGATTCCTTGTGCAAATGGTACCGATGCTTTGCAAATTGCTATGATGGCTATTGGACTAGAGCCTGGAGATGAAGTGATAACGCCTTCCTTTACCTATATCGCTACTACCGAAGTAGTGGCATTACTCAGGTTAAAACCTGTTTTTGTAGAAGTAGATCCTGTTACTTTTTGTATGGACCCTGCTTCTTTGGAAAGAGCAATTACGCCCAAAACAAAAGCCATTGTTCCGGTGCATTTATATGGTCAGGCAGCTCCGATGGAAGAGATTTTACGCATTGCTAAAAAGCACAACTTATATGTGATTGAAGACAATGCACAGGCCATTGGTTGCTCCTATACTTTTTCTGATGGCACCGTTAAAAAAACGGGAACCATGGGTCATATTGGTGCTACCTCATTTTATCCGAGTAAAAACCTAGGAGCATTTGGTGACGGTGGTGCATTATTTACAAATGATGATGTACTGGCACATACCTTAAAAACAATTGCCAACCATGGTCAAGAAAAAAGATATTACCACGATATTGTTGGTTGTAACTCTAGACTTGATAGTATGCAAGCGGCCATTTTAAATATCAAGTTAAAACATTTAGACCGCTATAACCAAGCAAGGGCAAACGTTGCACTATTTTACAACCAGGCTTTTGAAAACTGTCCGGTTATTACAACGCCTAAAACGGCGGCTTATAGTACGCATGTATTTCATCAGTACACAATTTTATTTGATGGCGACAGAGATGGACTTATTGCGCATTTATCAGAAAAGGGTATTCCATCTATGATTTATTACCCAGTACCAGGACACAAACAAAAAATGTTTGCTTCCTTTAATTTGCCTGAATCAGATTTAGCGACCACCGATAATTTAACAACGCGTGTACTTTCATTACCCGTTCATACCGAAATGGATATGGAGCAGTTGACGTATATTACAGAGGCCGTTTTAAGTTTTATCAACAAGTAATTTATTTATGAAAATAGCAGTAGTAGGAACCGGATATGTTGGACTTGTAACAGGCACTTGTTTTGCTGAAACAGGTAACAAAGTAACTTGTGTCGATATCGATGCTTCAAAAGTGGCTCGTTTGTCTGGTGGTGAAATTACCATTTACGAGCCCGGACTAGAAAAACTTTTTTTGCGTAATCTTCAGGAAGGACGCTTACAATTTACCACCAATTTAAAGGAAGGTATAGAAGGAGCGAGCATCATTTTTTTAGCGCTTCCTACACCACCTGGTGCGGATGGGCACGCCGATTTACAATACATTTTAAAAGTAGCAGACGATTTAGGTTTTTTACTCAATGGCTATACGGTTATAGTTGATAAGAGTACTGTACCTGTTGGCACTGCAGCAAAAGTGCGCGCAGCTATTGCAAAAAATTATGCTGGCGAATTTGATGTGGTAAGTAATCCGGAATTTTTACGAGAAGGCGTTGCTGTGGATGATTTTATGAAACCAGACCGCGTTGTAATTGGCAGCAGTTCTGATCGTGCTAAAAAATTAATGGGCGATTTGTTTGCGCCATTTGTGCGTCAGGGCAATCCAGTTATTTATATGGATGAAGCAAGTGCCGAACTTACTAAATATGCAGCCAATTCTTTTTTAGCAACTAAAATTTCATTCATGAATGAAATTGCACAACTCTGTGAAAGAATGGGTGCCGATGTAGATATGGTAAGAAGGGGGATTGGTTCAGATGACCGAATAGGGAAACGTTTTTTATTTTCTGGGATTGGATATGGAGGCAGTTGTTTCCCAAAAGATGTGCAAGCGTTAATTAAATCTGCGTCTTCGCATGATTATGATTTTAAAATATTAAACGCGGTAGAGCGTGTCAACGAAAAGCAAAAAATGCATATCGTGGAAGTTTTAAAAAATCATTTTAACGGTAGCCTTGCTGGCAAACATTTTGCACTTTGGGGTTTAGCATTTAAGCCCAATACCGACGATATTAGAGAAGCTCCAGCACTAACTATTATTCAAGCATTACTTGATAATGGTGCTACTGTTACTGCTTTTGATCCGGAAGCTACAACGCATGTGAAGGGCGTTATTGGAGATTCAATCAGTTATGCACCTAACCAGTATGCTGCCCTTGAAAATGCTGATGCGCTAATAATAGCAACTGAGTGGAGTGTGTTTAGAACCCCTGATTTTGAAGAGATTTCAAAAAAACTTTCTTCTAAATTAATTTTTGATGGAAGAAATTTATTTGAATTGCAAGCGATGAAAGAGCTTGGGTTCACTTATTATAGTATTGGTAGAGCAAGCATTTAATGAGCATATAATATGATGAAAAATAAAACGGTTTTAATTACAGGAGCAGCGGGATTTTTAGGATCGCATTTGTGCGACCGCTTTGTATCTGAAGGGGCTACTGTAATTGCCATGGATAATTTAATTACCGGCGACGAAAAAAACATTGAGCATTTAAAAGGCTTGCCTAATTTTTCATTTGTACTTCATGATATTACAAAGCACATCACCATTGATGGGCCGCTTGATTATATTTTACATTTTGCTTCGCCAGCAAGTCCTATCGATTATTTAAAAATTCCTATTCAAACTTTAAAAGTTGGCGCACTTGGTACACATAATTGCTTGGGTCTTGCAAAAGATAAAGGCGCCAGAATACTTGTAGCAAGTACCAGTGAAGTATACGGGGATCCACTAGTGCATCCTCAACCAGAATCTTATTGGGGCAATGTAAATCCTGTAGGTCCAAGAGGTGTGTATGATGAAGCCAAAAGGTTTATGGAATCGATCACAAGGGCTTACCATACTTTTCATGGTGTTGAAACCAGAATTGTACGCATATTTAATACCTATGGTCCCCGCATGCGACTCAATGATGGCAGGGCTTTGCCGGCTTTTATTGGTCAGGCACTTAGGGGCGAAGACCTTACTGTTTTTGGTGATGGTTCGCAAACAAGAAGCTTTTGTTATGTAAGTGATTTAATTGAAGGTATTTATAGACTCTTGTTAAGTGATTATTCGATGCCTGTCAATATTGGTAACCCGCACGAAATTTCATTAAAAGATTTTGCAGAAGAAGTATTAAAATTAACGGATGCTGGCGTAAAAATAATTTACAAACCACTTCCTATAGATGATCCCAAGCAGCGTCAGCCAGATATTACAAAAGCATCTGAATTGTTAGGTTGGGCCCCAACCGTTTCTCGTGCCGAAGGTCTTCAAAAAACCTATGCTTATTTTAAGTCATTGCCAAAGTCAGAATGGACCAAGCAACCTAAAAGCTTTTCTTAAAATATTTGCCCATGTCTAAACCGCTTATTGTAGTTACAGGAAAAAATGGACAACTAGGTTCGGAACTTCAATTGCTTGCTTCATCATTTGATACGCAATATGATTTTTTATTTGTTGATAGATCTCAATTAGATTTATCTTCTAATGATTCTATTGACAACTTTTTTGAAGCCCATACACCTTCAGTTGTTATCAATTGCGCTGCTTATACGGCTGTAGATAAAGCAGAAACAGATAGGGAAGCAGCCTTTCAAATTAATGGGGCAGCGGTTGGAAAATTGGCTGCTCACGCAGCTGCGGTCAATGCTTTGTTTATTACTGTTTCTACCGATTATGTTTTTAATGGTAATGGCACAACTCCTTATTTACCTTCTGATGCAACAGATCCTGTTAATTATTACGGCGAATCAAAAGCAGTTGGCGAACAGTTGGCCCTGGCAAACAATCCGGAAAGTATCATTATTAGAACCTCATGGGTGTATAGCCGTTTTGGCAATAATTTTGTAAAAACAATGATCCGCTTAATGGGAGAGCGCCCATCATTAAATGTAGTAGGTGATCAAATAGGTGCGCCAACATACGCTGCCGATTTAGCAGCCGCTATCATGCATATTGTGGCGCAAAAAGCAGCAGGCAATAAACATAATGGTATCTATCATTACAGCAATAGTGGTGCTATTAGTTGGTTCGATTTTGCGGTGGCCATTGCTAAATTGATTCATTCGAATTGCACGGTTGCAAAAATTGGCTCCGAGGCTTTTCCAACGCCAGCCAAGCGTCCTCATTATTCACTCATGGATTGCAGTGCCATCATTCAAGATTTTGGTGTTGACCAACCTGCGTGGGAGGATAGTTTACAAACATGTATACCGCTTATATAAAGTCATAAAAAAAGCCGCAATAAAATTGCGGCTTTTTAATTTGGTTGCCCGACCTGGATTCGAACCAAGACAAACTGCACCAAAAACAGTCGTACTACCATTATACTATCAGGCAATCCGGCCATTCATTTCTGAATGGGCTGCAAAAATAGGGGGCAACTTAAAATTTTCCAAATATTTTAGAGTCGATTTTCACTAAAACCTTCAAAATCAGACTATAATTTAGTGTTGGGCACCAAAATGACACTCACTTTGTTCAAATGTTTTATATTTAAAGGACAAAATATTAAACCCATGCAAAAATTACTCTTATTATCTGTTTTTATCGGTTGCTTGTTTTTACTCTCTTTTAGAGATGACAAAAAGAAAAAGATTGTTTTTTTTGGTGACTCTATCACAGAGGCAGGTGCTAAACCAGGTGGATATATTAAAGTAATGGAGCAGATGCTTGCAAATGCAGGTAAGGCTCAAAAGTATGAATTAGTAGGTGCTGGTATTGGCGGCAATAAAGTATATGATTTATTCTTACGAATGGATAATGATGTACTTTCAAAAAATCCGGATATCGTTGTTATATATATTGGGGTAAATGATGTGTGGCATAAAGCTTCTTCAGGTACCGGTACCGATTACTGGAAGTTTGGTCCTTTTTATGAAGCTATCGTTAAAAAAATTCAGGCAACGGGTGCTAAAGTGGTAGTGTGTACGCCAGGTGTTATTGGTGAAAGAACGGACAATAGCAATCAACTAGATGGGGATCTAAATTTGTATAGCAAATGGATTCGTGATTTTAGTGCTAAAAATAATTTACCACTTGTGGATGTACGCAAAGTATTTATGGATTACAATACGGCAAATAACCCTTCCAATCAGGAGTCTAAAATTTTAACTACCGACCGTGTGCATTTAAACGAAAAAGGAAATGCAGTATTAGCGGAAGCGATGTGGAATGTATTAGCACCTATGTAGTAGCAACTTTATTCGGCAATCACCAAGTAGTAATTTTTCTTGCCTTTTTGAAGCAGTAAGTACTTGCTTTGTAAAAGGTCATGTGCATCAATACTTGATTTTTCGGGGGCTATTTTGGTTTTGTTTAATCCAATACCACCCGCTTGCCACATTTTTTTGGCTTCTCCTTTACTAGGGAAAATATTTGTTTCTACTAGTAAATCTATAAGGTCGTAACCGTTAGCTAGAGCAGCTTTGCTGATTTTAGCCGTAGGCACGCCTTCCATTACTTGCAAAAGTTCGTTTTCATTTAAACTTTGTAATACCTCAGTAGTGGCGTTACCAAATAAAATGTCAGAAGCTTTTACTGCAAAGTCTAAATCTGCGGCGCTATGTACCCAAGACGTTAGGCACTCTGCTAATTTTTTTTGCAGGAGTCTTAAGTGTGGAGCAGCTTCATGTTCTGTAAGCAAAGCTTCAATTTCTGCAACAGGTAAAAGTGTAAATATTTTGATCCAGCCTTTTGCGTCATCATCAGAAGCATTGAGCCAAAACTGATAGAACTGATAGGGGCTTGTTTTTTTTGGGTCTAGCCATATGTTTCCTTTTTCAGTTTTACCAAATTTACCACCGTCTGCTTTTTTGATTAGTGGGCAGGTAAATGCAAAAGCTTCACCGCCTGTTTTGCGCCTAATAAGTTCTGTACCTGTAGTTATATTTCCCCACTGATCACTGCCGCCCATTTGAAGTTTACAATTTTTGTTTTGGTACAACCAATAAAAATCGTAACCCTGAATAAGTTGGTAGGTGAATTCAGTAAAGCTCATACCCGTATCACCCTCTAATCTCTTTTTTACACTGTCTTTAGCCATCATGTAGTTGACAGTGATATGTTTACCTGCGTCTCTGATAAAAGAAAGAAAATTGATTTCTTTAAACCAGTCATAGTTGTTCACCATAACGGCTGCATTTTTTTTAGCAGCATCAAAGTCTAAAAATTTTTCTAATTGTTTACGAACGCCTTCTTGGTTATGAAGCAAAATATCTTCTGATAATAAATTACGCTCTTCACTTTTGCCCGAAGGGTCGCCCACCATACCGGTAGCGCCACCCACAAGTGCATAGGGCTTGTGCCCAGCATTTTGTAAATGAACGAGTAGTAAAATAGGCACGAGGCTTCCTATATGTAAACTATCTGAAGTAGGATCAAATCCAATATAGCCAGACACCATTTCTTTGGCTAGTAATTCTTCTGTTCCTGGCATCATGTCCTGAATCATGCCTCTCCAACGTAGTTCTTCTATCAAAGTCATAGGGGTGTGCTTATTTGTTGCAAAAGTAAGGAATAGTTAGTAGGCGTATTACGGGTTCAAGCCGTTATTTTTGCAGTATGAAAAAAGTAGGAGATGGCACCCGGGTATTAAACTTTTTAGT
>JAGNTI010000067.1 GCA_017987615.1 Sediminibacterium sp.
ATTTTTAAAGCAATAAGCTTAATGCTTCCTTTACGCGTTAGTCAAGAAGAAGAAGAAATTGGATTAGATGCAACACAACACGATGAAAAATATGGCAGAAACCCACATAAAATATAAAAAAACAAGGTACAGTCTTGATTAAATTCTCTGACCAGAATTTAAGACTGTACCTCTTAGTTTACTAAAAACCAACACAATGTTAAAGAAAATTCTAATTGCTAGTGCAATTTGCTGCACTATTGTTCCCTCATTTGCGCAAAAAGACAGTACAAAAAAATCTAACACAACATTTACAGCCTATGTAGATGGCTACTTCAGGGGATTACTAAAAAACGGCGACGGTAGCAATAATAACTATACCAGTTTTACAAATTCCCACAACAGTTTTCAACTTGGCATGGCAAGTATTAAAATCGACCAAAGTTTTGGAAAATTGATCGCTAGTGTTGACCTAGGCGCCGGAAAAAGAGCAGATGAATTTTCCTACAATGACCATGATGTAATATCGCATATTAAACAAGCCACACTCTCCTACTTAGTTTCTGATAAACTGAAATTAACTGCTGGAAAATTTTCTACGCATATAGGATATGAATTACTAGACGCTACAAGCAATAGGAATTATAGTATGTCCTATGGATTTTCGTATGGTCCATTTTTTCATACAGGCTTTAAAGCGGATCTTAGTTTAGGTGGTAAATCAGCACTTATGATAGGTGTTGCTGACCCCACAGATTATTCAAGCTTTAATAAAAACCCAAAATATATAATAGCACAATTTAGTACAGCCTCCCCCAATGATAAATTGAAAGGTTATTTGAATCTTGTGCATGGAGATCTCACTACACAATATAATTTGGTGCTACTTGCCAGCTTATCTGACAAAATTAGTGCTGTATTTGATGGAAGCATCAACCAGCAAAAAATGGGCAACTTATTTAGCAATTGGACTTCAAAAGCTTTTTATGTAAATTATGATATTTCCGAAAAATTTGGATTAACCATTAGGGAAGATTTTTTTAGTGATCGAAATTTGAATCCAATTGGAATTGGCAGCTTAAATGCAACCACTTTGTCTGGAAAGATAAAAGTTAAAAAACTAACACTAATCCCTGAATTTAGATTAGATAGAGGTAACACGCCATTATTTGATACAAAATCAGGATATACTAGCAGCGCCTCCAACTTTATACTAGCAGCCATATACGCGTTTTAATAGTTCCAATATAGTAAGCAATCGAAAAAATGCTTAAGTTAGCATTCATGAATTGGGGGATTCGCATCATCAGATACATCTATAGCATTTACGCACTACTTACTTTTGTTGTCGTAATGCTATGCGTGATGCCGTTTGTTTTTTTAGCCATTCCATTTGGAAGGGTAAAAGGCGGCAATTTTATTTATCATTTATGTAAAATATGGGCAGGGGTTTGGTATGTTTTTTTAGGTGTGAGACACCAAGAAATTCATGAAATTGAACACGAAAAAAGCAGGCAATATATTTTTATTGCCAACCACAATTCATACATGGATATCCCTCCTATTGTATTAATTGCGCATAGCCCACTGCGTATACTCGGTAAATATGAGTCATCAAAAATCCCGGTGTTTGGATGGATTTATAGACAGGCAGTAATACTAGTGGACAGAAGTAACGCCGAAAGAAGATCACAAAGTGTTAGGGCATTAAAGCAGGCCATTGCTGATGGTCTATCGATATTCTTATTCCCTGAAGGCACATTTAATGAATCGGAACAACCCCTTAAATCCTTTTTTGATGGTGCTTTCCGAATTGCCATAGAAACACAAACACCCATCAAGCCACTCCTATTTATTGATACCATGGAGCGTATGCACTTTTCTACGGTTTTTTCAATAACCCCAGGCAAAAGCAGGGTGGTTTATTTAGCGGACATTCCAGTAGAAGGCTTAACCATGGAAGACCTACCAGCATTAAAAGCAAAAGCCTACCAATTAATGGAAGAAGGCCTAAAAAGATACCGCAAATATCCAACCGTTTTAAGCGTATTTTAGCACAAAATTGGGCCATTGTTTGCAGAAATTATAATACCACTTGCTTTACCTAAAAACTATACATGGGCTATCCCTGCTAGGTTTCAGGCACTTGTGAGCCCAGGTATAAGAGTAGAAGTATTACTTGGACGCAACAAAAAATATGCAGGCATCATTAAAAAAATCACCCTCGAAAAGCCTGCTGCTTTTGAACCCAAAGAAATCTTACAGGTCATAGACGAAACCCCCATCCTACACCCTACACAACTAGAATTTTGGGAATGGATTGCGGCCTATTATATGTGTACCGAAGGGGAAGTGATGCAAGCCGCTGTGCCAGCCAATTTAAAATTAACCAGCGAAAGTATTTTAATTTGGAACGAAGACCGTACACTCGATTTTTCAGATTTAACCGACAACGAATATATAGTAGCCGAAGCGCTGCACATCAAAAAAGAATTAAGACTTTCGGAAGTGCAACAATTGGTGGACAGTTCACACGTGTATCCGCTTATTAAAAAACTCATTGAAAAAGAAGTATGCTTTATTTGGGAAGCATTGAAAGATAAATACAAAGCAAAAAGAGAAACCTTTATTCGGTTATCAGAAACCTATAATAGTGAAGCAAGTATCGAAACGCTTTTAAACAACTGGACAAAAGCCCCCAAACAAATGGAACTGTTACTTGCATTTATCCATTTGCAAAAAACGCAGGATACTGTTATTCAATCAGAACTATTAAAAAAAGCAGGTGCCAGTGCAGCACAATTAAAAGGACTTATCGAAAAAGGAATTTTAATAGCAGAAAAAAAAGCGGTAGACCGTTTTAATTACGGAATAAATAATGCCGAATTAGAAAACACCTACACCCTATCAGAAGCACAAACAAATGCTTACGATAACCTCGTTACCTTATTTGACACAAAACCTGTTTGTTTACTGCATGGCGTAACGGCTAGTGGTAAAACGCAGATTTATATAAAACTCATAGAATCCTTTATAGCAAAGGATCAGCAGGCATTGTACATGCTTCCTGAAATTGCATTAACGGCGCAAATGATACGCCGTTTACAATATTACTTTGGCGACAAAATTGCTATTTACCATTCTAAATTTAATGCCAACGAACGCGTAGAAATTTGGAATAAAGTAAATTCGGGACAAATAAAAATTGTACTAGGCGCCAGGTCATCACTATTATTACCGTTTAAAAATTTAGGTCTCATTATTGCCGACGAAGAGCATGACCCTTCATACAAGCAACAAGATCCTGCACCACGTTACCATGCTAGAGACGCCGCTATTTATTATGCAACCCTCTTTAATGCCAAAGTATTACTCGGTAGCGCAACACCTTCTATAGAATCGTATTATAATGCGCTTCAACAAAAATTTGGACTGGTAAGTTTACAAGAACGATTTGGTGCAGCAACACTCCCTACCATTGATATTATCAATGTTCAAAAATTACCTAAAAAAGGAAAAATAGCCCTCACCGAACCACTTATTGCTGCTATACAAGAAACACTTGCTAAAAATAAACAAGTTATCTTATTCCAGAATCGAAGAGGTTATGCGCCTTACATGATTTGTGATACCTGTGGATGGATTCCGCAGTGTAAACAGTGTGACGTAACACTCACCTACCATAAAGCAAAAAATACCTTAACCTGTCATTACTGCGGTAGCAATTACCCAGTTGTACATCAGTGCGCGGCTTGCGGTAGCAACCAGTTTACACAAAAGAATTTTGGCACCGAGCAAATACAAGAACTCTTGTCGGAACTATTACCAGATGCTCGCATTGCCCGCATGGATCATGATAGTGTAAAAGGAAAAAATGAACACGACGCACTCATTAAATTATTTGAACAACGCGCCATTGATATATTGGTAGGTACACAAATGGTGGTTAAAGGGCTCGATTTTGAACACGTAAATTTAGTAGGCATTATTGACGCCGATGGTATTTTAAGCTTCACAGATTTTAGGGTCAATGAAAAAGCCTATCAACTGATGGAGCAAGTAAGCGGCCGTGCCGGTCGTAAAGATGATCAAGGAAAGGTACTTATTCAAGTAAGCCAGGCCAACCATCCGGTATTACAATTTGTACAACAGCATAACTATCCAGCACTCTTTGATTTTGAAATACACAATAGGCAGGCCTTTAATTATCCTCCGTTTTCACGAATCATACTTATTACCTGTAAACACGTAGATAAAAACATAGCACAGGAGGCCGCTAATATATTAATGCGGGGCTTAAGCAGCAGTTATGGTA
Organism: Sediminibacterium sp.; assembly: GCA_017987615.1. Classification (GTDB taxonomy): domain Bacteria; phylum Bacteroidota; class Bacteroidia; order Chitinophagales; family Chitinophagaceae; genus Sediminibacterium. The sequence continues at coordinate 4,295 of JAGNTI010000067.1, forward strand.
AATATATTACAGGGCCCGCTCAACCCCTTGTAGACCGAATTAGAAACCAATATTTATGGGAACTACTTTGTAAGATTCCAAAACAACAAGTAAGTATTGGCACATTTAAAAATAGGTTGCAACAACAAATTATGATTCTGCAAACCAACAAAAGATATAGATCAGTGAGCATTGTTATCAATGTAGATCCCCTATAAATTCAGATGTGCTTATTTTTTAAACGATCATTATTTCGCAACTGAACTGAAAATTTTTGACAAAAAAAAAGAGCTGCCGTAAGGCAGCTCTTTTAATATCGAGTCAATTACGTATTAGTAATTTAATTTTAATTCTACTCTTCTGTTAGCAGAACGTCCTTTTGCAGTTTTGTTATCAGCAATTGGATTTTTAGAACCAAATCCTACTACCATGATTTTTGCTGCATCAACTTTACCTTTTGTTGTTAAGTATGTTTGAACAGATTTTGCACGATTTTCAGATAAAGGATCGTTGATAGCATCAGTACCTGTGTTATCGCAATGACCTTCAACACTTAATTTTAAGTTAGCATCTTCATTTAAAGCTTTTGCTACTTTATTTAATCCTTTGAAAGAGCTAGAAGCTAATTTAGCGCTACCAGTTACAAAAGTGATTTTCTTAGCACCATCTAAAACGGTTTTAGCTACTTCTTGCTTAATTGCAGGGCAACCATTGTTTTCTTTAACACCAGCAAGTGTTGGGCACTTATCTTCTTCGTCGTTAACACCATCTTTATCGGTATCTGGAACAGGACAACCTTGGTAACGTGCAACACCAGCTACAGTAGGACACTTGTCTTCTTCATCATTGATACCATCTTTATCAGTATCAGGAATTGGACAACCTTGGTATTTAGCTAAACCTTTTACAGTTGGGCATTTATCATTTTCGTCATTCACACCGTCACCATCTGTATCAGGTACAGGGCAACCATCATATTTTGCAACACCTGCTACAGTTGGACATTTGTCTTTGCTGTCAACCAAACCATCATTATCGCTATCTTTTTCAGGAGCTGGTGGTGGTGGAGGTGTAACTTTTACTGGCTCTGGTCTATCCTTAATTGGAGAAACGATACCAATGTTATAAGTAAAATGATTGGTTGCTAAAGTTGACATAGCAGTTTTGTGCACGAAATTTGTAGTTAAGAAATTATCATTTCCTAATTTAAATTGCATACCAACTCCAATTGGAGCATATGTAGCAAAATAAGTTCCGCCGTACATAGAAGCACCAGCACCAATTGTAAAGTAAGGAACTAAGAAATAGTTATCCTTTAACATTTTTACATTAACAGCAACATCCGCTTCAAGTAACATTCTTTTAGCTGAAGGAACTGCAATACCAGATTTTGCTCTGAATGGATATCTTACTGAAGAAGCTCCAACGTTCACTTGTAAATCAATATAATCAGAAAGACCTTCTACATACTGAAAAGACATACCTGGATCTAAATCTTTGATTTTAGTCCACTGGTTGTTAGTGATAACAGATGATGCTGAACCAGCACCAATTAAAGCTGCAGTTGTTACATCTTGCAATTGAAAATGGAATCCAATTGATGGTCTTTTTTTATAACTGATTGGGGTAGTTTGCGCAGTAGCAGAAACAGCCATTCCAATCACGATTAAAGAAAAGAGTAATTTCTTCATAAACAGTTTTTTATTAATTATTGCAAAAATACAAGGTGAAAGTGATTTTGAGAAAAAATTAATCAAAAAGTAGGGTATTAATTTACCCCAATCGGTGTAAAATCTACTTATTGGGCAGTTTTTCTACTTTTTGAACTAAAACCTTCCCTATTCCTTGCTTAAATATGCCAATTTCTTTGGCTGCCACCCTTGTCAAATCAACAATACGACCCTTTTTGGACATAGATTTTCCCATACGGTCATTGATCTTGACAATTACAAACAAATTGTTTTTTGGATTTACCACTTTTACATAAATCCCTAATGGATAATGGTTACTAGCTGCGGTATAATTGACATGGCTAAATGTAGCACCGGTAGCTGTTTTTCTTCCTTCAAATTTGAGGCTATAATAACTTGCAGTTCCTTTTTTAATAGGTCCAACCGGCTTGTATCCGACCTCCTGAAAGTAAACATTTGCAACCGTATCGTCATTTTGCTGAGCACTAGCCTGCAAAACCCATAAAGCGGAGGTTAGGAGCAATAACAAAGGGTATTTAAAAATGCTAGGCATATCCTTAAAGTTACAATAAATAACAGTGAAAAGAAAAAAATACAAAATCAGGACGCCTTAATATTCAATTAAAAATTGAGGTAGCGTTTACAAGAAAATGTAAATCAATTATTTAGATATTTTCAGCATTTACAATAGCTGATAAGTTAATAGGCCCGTGAATATGCGGGAAAACCTCATTAATAGAGGTAGCCAGTTCAAAAATAAGAGGGCTAGTAACTTTAGATTTGTCAATTGTAAGCTTCACTAAACCCGTTTGACCCTTGTAATAACGGTCTAAAACACCCGCAACCTGGTCGGTAGTACTGCAATGAATAAATCCTTCGGTTGCTAAACTGTTAGCGGTATAAGCACCCTCAACCTGGGCTTTTTCCCAAGCAGCAGCGGTTGTAATGTGATAAATGTAACTAGACTCCATAATGATCATTTAATCCTTGATAATCAAGGGCATTTGCTGCGCTCGAAGCATTAAATCTACCAAAACCATGGAAGTAACTGCTTCTAAAACAACAGGTACACGAAGTGCAATACACAAATCATGCCTTCCTTTAACGGAGAAAGGTTCAACTATATTGCGCTCCCAGTTCCAGCTTTGCTGCTCTTTGGGTGTAGAAGCGGTAGGTTTTATGGCAATTTTAAAATAGAGGTCGTTTGAATTGGT
>JAGNTI010000068.1 GCA_017987615.1 Sediminibacterium sp.
TGGTATCCCGTTAATAAAACAAAAGGCATTGTTGTAGCTGGCGAATCTGCTGCACTTAATGTTAAAATAGAAAACGGATTTTTAAAATGGTACTGCTCACCTGTTGCATTTTTTAATGACACATTAGAAATCGTTGTAGATGGCAAGCAAATAGTAAAAAAAGTAATTAATGCAAAGCCACTTCAAACAATAAGCGATTCAATTAAAATTGGACTCGGGAAAACGGATCTTTCAATTTCACTAACCAAACAACAACTCACATGGAAAAGTGATCCTACATATAATGCGCTTTCTAGACCACTAGAAACGCCTGCAAAGTTTGAATGGAACACTGCAGAAGGCCTCGTTATTCAGGGCAAAGAGCTCATGGACCAGAAAATGTTTGCAGATGCTGCAATTAAATTAAAGGAGGCTTTAACAAAAGACCCTTATCATTTACAAGGGCTCATTAAACTAGCTGAATTATACATTAGAAACGGTGAAGACCAAAAAGCATTTGATGTTTCTAAAACTGCTATATCTATTGATGCACACCATGGTGCAGCAAATTATTATTATGGCTTAAGTGCAACGCATTTGCATAAAGAGGCAGATGCTATTGATGGCTTTAGCATTGCAACCATGAGTGTAGAATATAAATCAGCAGCATTAACAGAACTTGCAAAAATACATGCCCAACACAAAAGATGGGACAAAGCCCTGTCCTACGCATCACTAGCAACGGATTATAATAAATACAATAGTGATGCCATCGCAATTCAAATAATAGCAAAGCAACAATTAGGCAATTTTTCCGGGGCAAAACAATTGATTACAAATCTAGAAAAAGAGCAGCCTTTAAATTTGTATGTAAAATGGTTTACAAACAAACTTGCATTTAAAAATGAACTACCTGAAGAATCTATTCTAGAACTAGCCTCATTTTATGCCGACATAAAACTTGAATCAGAATTATTAAAAATATTAGAAGCGCTCCCTAATCATCCATTGGCTATTTATTGGAAAGCCTATTTACATAAATCCAATACGAGTAAAGCAAATGAATTATTAGCTAAAGCCAATATCGCATCAACATTACTCATATTTCCTTTTAGAACATCCTTTATACCTATTTTAAAATGGGCTGTAAAAAATAGTACAAGTTGGAAACCAGTTTATTATTTGGCCCTCTTACTACATGATAAAAATAAAAAAGAAGAAGCGTTACAAATAGTTACTGCATTAGGCACAACACCTACTGATGCTCACTTTTATGGACTTCGAGCTGTTTGGAATAAGGACCAGACAAATGCCAAAGAATTAGACTTACAAAAAGCAATACAATTAGATCCATCTGCTTGGAGATATCAAAAACTACTCGTTCAACACTACCTCCAAACAAAAAATTATGATAAAGCACTTGTGATAGCAGAAAGTTTTAAAACACAAAACTCCAATGAAAATTTTATCATGGATATGCTTTTAGCTAAAACGCTACTGCTTAATAAAAAATACAAAGAATGTGATAAGTTACTTTCAAGCATGGATGTTATTCCATTTGAAGGCTCTACCGACGGAAGAGCTTTATATTGGGAGGCGAAAATGATGCAAGCTGTTACTGCATTAAAAAATAAAAACTATAGAACTGCAATTCAATTTATACAAGAAGCGCAAGAATGGCCAGAAAATTTAGGTGCAGGTAAACCTTATGAGTCTGATATTGACAGTAGGTTAGAACAGTACTTACAATATGCTTGTTTGAAACAACTAAACAAATTAGATAGCGCGCAAATATTACTTAAAAAAATTACTGCATTTAAACCAGGTATTTACAACACCATTAGAAATTTTCAGGCAGCCAATAATTTAGTTACCAAGTGGGCTTACAATGAGCTACATGAAAGCTTTGATTGGAATGCATGGATGCAAACTCAAATCAATAAATACCCTCAATTTAAAGAAACCTTTAACTGGGTATTAAGCAAAGCAAATAATAACAATGACAGTAGCCTAGCATCGGAAGATCCTTGGATGCGCGTTATTGATGAGAGTATGGAATCATTAGAACTCAATAATCATGATGCATATATTTTTATCCAAAAACCAGAAAGAAGAAATGATCAAACAAAATGGGAACTAGTATGGGAGGATAATTTTAATACGGGATATTTAGACACTACTTACTGGAGTAAAATTGGTTTATTTTCTACCCCTAAATGGAAAATGCCTAAAGAAAAATGGAGAGACAATACAGGCTGCTTTAGATACATCACTGATACCGATGATAGGGTTGTGCAGTTTGATAATGAAAATATTATTTTAAGAGGCATTGTAAACAATGATACCATTAACGGAGATCCAAGACCTCTTTTAACAGGGGGCATTTATAGTTACAATAAATTTGCTTTTCAATACGGGCGCATAGAAGTGCGTGCTAAATTAGATGCTGCCCATGGAGCTTGGCCTGCCATTTGGATGCTTTCTGAAAAAGATATGTATCCAAATCAAAACAATGGTGAAATGGATATTATGGAAAGGCTCAATCATGATGGTTTTGCATATCAAACAACACACAATCATGCTACCATAACATTAAAACAGGAAACGCCTAAAAAATATAACACCGGAAAAATTGACCCAAGCGGTTACAACACATACAGCGTAAGTTGGTACCCCGATAAATTAGTGTATGCTATTAATGGTATTGAAACCATCACCTATCCAAAAGTTGCAGGTGGTAGTACGTATCAATGGCCCTTTGATCAGCCCTTTTACTTAATTATTGATCAACAACTTGAAGGCAGCTGGCCTGGCAAAGTCACCAATTTAAAGGAGCTACCTATAAACATGACCGTTGATTGGGTTAAACTATATCAATAAAAAGCCCCCATTAAATGCTAACTTAATGGGGGGGGGTAGTATCTTAGGATGCGTTTGAATTAAAAGTTTATTTGGGCTTGAATCCTTAAAAGACTTCCTTTTTGTAAATTATTTTGTAATCTAAAATCTTCAAATCTTCTGTTTGAAAAAGTATACATCGTAACTAGTTCAAAGTTTTTATTTGGCTGCCACTCTATACCCACTTCAAATTCCTTTACTTCATATGATCTAGCGTCTAACTCGTGCTTTTTACCGCCATTATAATACTGATACCTGCTAAAAGGAATGATTACTTGTTTGCCTACATTTTTCTTGAAAGAAGCCGTTATATAACCACCTCTTAAGTTTGTTAATTCAATAGAATCAGTCAATTTATTAAATTGAGGACCTCTACCAATATTGTATTCTGCCTGAATTCCAAAAGGTTTTGGATACAGAATAAATGAAGCAGCTACCCTTTCGTCAGTATAGGCTTTGGATTTGTTTATTTTTACGTTGGTGCTTAATTGGTCTGCTGTTAAAACATATTCTCCTTTATAAGCCTGAATTCCTGCCTCAATAATTTGATTTTTAATTTCAAACGGATAAGATAAACGAACTACAGCATGAGGTGTATTATTGGCTTCTGTTTTGTTGGCTGTTTGGCCATTGTACAATCCAAACGCAAAAACACCATAGTCGCCGGACCCTTTTAAACCCTCACTTACTAAACTAGAGAACAACTTTCTTGTTTTAGTGGGTGCCCAATAAAAAAAGGCCCCTAAATCTCTTTCATTAGAAACCGAGCTGTTTAATGCGTCATTTCTATCTAAAGGCAATCTGTTCTGACTAGACTGCATGTTTTCAAAACCAAAAGGCACTTTACTTTGCCCCACTCTCACTCTATATTCATTATTAGCACTCAGCCCGATGTCTGCATAAGCATCTCGTATTTGAGCAAAATTGCCAGCTGTTGATGATGGACTACTCGCTAAATCGGGTTGTATATAAAAATAAACACGGTCATTTATCTGACCACTAAAAATCAAACGAGCACGACGTATGAAAAAACCACCATTTTCACCCCAACTTTTATCACATTGATCACATTTTAAGAGTGGATTTGTCTCTAATAAACGGTTATACCTTACCTGTAAATAACCCCTTAACTGAATGGACTCAAACCATTGCTTGGTTACGGGCTTAACTTGAGCAACTAAACTGTTAGTGGTTAAAATGAGTACTAAAGCAACGAGGAGACTGACTTTCACAATGGATTTGTTAGATATCATGTATTATCTTTTTGTTAACAACAGACGCAAAATTGTAAATCCTATATTAACAAATTGTTACGCGAACGTTACGGAATTGTTACCAAGTGGCAGAAGGATACCTAAATAGCAATTTTATTATTGATTATCAATCACTTATGTTAATTAACAATTTGATAATATACCTAATTGAGCGAGGATAGCAGATTTTGCCACCTTTGGTATGTTATTTTAAAAAAATCTAAATCATGGACTTTAATTCAATTTTCAAAGTATTCTTACCAAAAGACCGCGTATTCTATCAGTTATTTGAAGACGTGGCAGAACACGTACACCAAATGGGTGTCAAACTCAAAGAGATGGTGAATGAGGCTGACGCAGATAAACGAGCCAGCATTTTAGCACAAATTGAATCATTAGAGCATACCAACGACGACTTAACCCATAACATTTTTACAGAGCTTGGAAGAAACTTTATCACACCATTTGATAGAGAAGATATTCACTACCTAGCTACTTCATTAGATGATATCGCAGATTACATTTACGCTTCTGCTAAAAAAATTAATTTTTACAAAATCAATCCTAACGATTTAGGTATTCATAAATTAACGGAACTTATTTTACAAGGCACCATCGAAACTAAAAAAGCGGTAATGGGTCTTCGCGATATGAAAAATATCAAAGGGATGACAGATGCAATGATTAAAGTAAATAGCATCGAAAATCAAGCTGATGATGTGTTTGATATGAGTATCGAAAAATTATTTGAACAAGAGAATGATTTTAAAGTAATCATCAAAAAAAGAGAGATCTATCAAGTACTTGAAATTGCTACCGACAAAATCGAAGATGTTTCGAATGTAATTGAATCTATTATTATCAAGTACGCTTAATTCAAGTTTAATGAGTTTATTAATTGTAATCATTGCGCTTGCGCTAATATTTGACTACATCAATGGTTTTCATGATGCAGCAAACTCAATCGCTACGGTTGTTTCAACAAAAGTATTAACGCCATTTCAGGCTGTATTATGGGCGGCGCTTTTCAACTGTGTTGCATACTTTATTTTTAAAGACCATGCAGTAGCCAACTCCATTAGCAAAACAGTTTATAAAGATTTTATTACACTACCTGTTATTTTTTCAGGATTATTGGCTGCTATTTTTTGGAATTTACTTACCTGGTGGTATGGTATTCCGTCTTCCTCTTCGCATACCTTAATTGGTGGATTTGCTGGAGCTGCTATAGCACACGCTCTTACTGTTAAAGGCATCAATTACCCTTGGGCAAAAATTGTAGATAGTCATACTATTTTAATGACTGTACTTTTCATTTTTTTAGCGCCTATTATTGGTATTGTAATATCCGTATTTATTACCCTGGTTACTATTATGCGTAACATATGGATTCGGATAGCAATTATTATTGCTGTAACACTTGGTACTGCAGTATTATTTGACAATTTCGAAAACAATAAAATGAACGAAAACGTTCAGAAGTTTTATGGAATTGATAAATACAAAAAAGAGGTTGCAAGCATTAATGACGAGCTAAAAACAAAACAAGGTGATAGCGCTTTACTTGCAAAACTTGCACTCAATCAAGAAAAATTAGAAAAGGCAACGGTTTATTATAATCATATTAAACCCTTAGTTAATGACTTTGATAATTCAAGTGCAATATCTATAGCAAAAATAGCAAATGATAGCGGATGGCTTAAAAGTGCTGCTGCTAGCAAAATTAAAGATGCTGTTAGAAATGCAAACGACTACTTAGTATTAGAATCTAAAGCGCCATCAGACAAAGCAGTAAAAGCCGAATACGATATTGCAAAAGAGAAAACAGAAGGCTATAAAGAACCTTTAAAATTATATCTAGCTGGTGAGATTTCTGTAGACTCTGCTATCAAAGCAGTAAATGCAATTTATCCGATTAAGCCACAAAACATAGATAAAGTAAAAGGTAAAATTGAAAAATTTAATATCGAAAAGTCTTTTGCAGGTGAAATTGACAAGGCAGATAACTCCATGATTGTTTACGGAATTTTACTTTCTTCTTTATTTTTTATACTTATCTATATCTATGTAGAAAAAGTAAAAACACCGACTGCATATACGGTAGCTAATATGTTCAAGAAATTACAGCTCTTTAGCTCGGCCGCATTTAGTGTTGGTCATGGAGGTAATGATGCTCAAAAAGTAATGGGTATTATTGGTGCTGCGTTAATTGCGAGTGGAAATATTCAAGATTTTGGTCAGCTACCAAGCTGGGTGCCTGTTGCTTGTTATTTAGCTATTGGCCTTGGAACAATGAGTGGTGGTTGGAAAATCGTAAAAACAATGGGTTCAAAAATCACCAAAGTAACACCATTAGAAGGCGTTGCTGCAGAAACTGCTGGTGCGTTTACCTTGTTTTTTACAGGACAAATGGGTATCCCAGTATCAACTACACATACCATTACAGGTTCTATTATTGGAGTGGGTGCTACTAAACGTTTAAGTGCGGTTAGATGGGGCGTAACAACCAATTTATTATGGGCTTGGATACTTACCATTCCTGTGAGTGCAACGCTTGCTGCCATCACTTACTTTATTGTAACTTATTTTGTAAAATAGAAACGAGCTTAAAATTTAGGACATCTTAATTTAAAAGCTTTGCTTTTATTGTCCAATATGTAAATGAGTGAGAATTCAGAAGATTGATAAAATCTCGAAGAAGCTAGTGTAGTGCCGGCAGCAATGTCATACGTAAAACCTGCTCTAATATGATTCCATTCGAGTCCAACGTATGGAATCATAGTTTCTTTTAGTCTACTCCAAAGTCCAGCATATAGTTCAAGCCCATTTTCTGTTCCCAAATAATAACTAAAAGCTCCACCAACTAAAAGTTCGTTAGTCTCACCTTGTTTTTGATATTGAAAGCTGGTATGAAGTGATGCTGC
>JAGNTI010000069.1 GCA_017987615.1 Sediminibacterium sp.
AGTCATAGGGGTGTGCTTATTTGTTGCAAAAGTAAGGAATAGTTAGTAGGCGTATTACGGGTTCAAGCCGTTATTTTTGCAGTATGAAAAAAGTAGGAGATGGCACCCGGGTATTAAACTTTTTAGTGGATACGATTCTCTATTGGATTCTTGCGATACTTCTGTACAAATGGTGGAACTTTCATGTTTTGTATTGGGGCTATATGCACTTAAATTTTGGGTGGTTTTTCTTTGGATCCCTCTTTATCTATTATTTTATTTTTGAATTGTTATTTGCCAAAACACCTGCCAAATGGCTCACGGGTTGTAGGGTGGTTTCGGGTAAAAGCACCCCTGCAAGCACGTTAAAAGCGAGTGTAGGTCAAATATTGATAAGATCACTAGCGAGGCTCATACTCATAGATCCATTTTTTATTCCGTTTTTAGGAAGCACTTTGCATGACCATTTGAGTGGAACTATGGTGGTAGAGTCGTAATTTCGCAGCCTACTTATGGCAAAGATTGGCATTAATATCGCAACAGGCAGCCTTCAAAAGGCTGAAATGATTGTAGGAATAGATTTAGGTACCACCAACAGTTTGGTGGCCATTATCCATCCTGAAACAAAGCAACCCGTTGCTTTAAAAGAGCACGATAGTTCTAGTTTAGTACCTAGCGTGGTGCACTTCGACGTTTTTGGTAACCCAGAAGTAGGACAGGGCGCCAAACGTTTTTTAGAAACAGACCCTGCCAATACCATTTTTAGTGCCAAGCGCCTGATGGGCAAAAGCTACAAAGATGTTAGCCAGAGTGCTGGTTATTTTACCTACAAAGTAATTGATGACAATACCGATGCGCTTGTGAAAGTGCAGGTAGGCTCCAGCTTTTATTCCCCCACCGATTTATCTTCTTTTATACTGGCAGAGCTTAAAAAGCGTGCCGAACATATTTTAAAAACACCCGTTACCAAAGCCGTTATTACGGTTCCTGCATATTTTAATGATGCGCAGCGTCAGGCTACCCGCGATGCTGGTAAATTAGCTGGTCTGGATGTACTCCGCATTGTAAATGAGCCAACGGCTGCTAGTTTAGCCTATGGCCTAGGACTTGAAAAAGAAGGGGAGACAACCATTGCGGTTTATGATTTAGGAGGTGGTACTTTTGATATTTCAATCCTTAAAATAATAGACGGGGTATTTGATGTGCTCTCTACCAATGGGGATACTTATTTGGGTGGAGATGATATTGACCGTGCCATTATTGATTACTGGTTGGATCAAAAATCAATTGACATTAAAGTTTTACAAAACAATCCTAACTTATTACAAACCATACGTTTAAGTGCAGAAGAAGCTAAAAAAACTTTAAGCAGTTTAGATCAATTTGAAACAACCATTGATGGTCAAGTATATCAGATCACGAAGCCTGTTTTTGAGTCTTTAATTGAATCGATTATAACTAAGACCATTGCTTGTTGTCAAAATGCCCTAACCGATGCTAAGCTAAAAGCTAGCCAAATAGATTCTATTGTGATGGTTGGCGGTAGTACTCGTATTCCTGCGGTTAAGGCGGCGGTGGCTTCCTTTTTTGGAAAACCTGTCAATGATAGTATCAATCCGGATGAGGTGGTTGCCCTAGGTGCGGCAGTTCAAGCCGATATTTTAGCTGGCAATAACAAAGACTTTTTACTCCTGGATATCACTCCTTTAAGCCTGGGTATTGAAACCATGGGTGGTCTTATGGAAGTGCTGGTTCCCCGTAATTCTAAAGTACCAACACAGGTTGGCAGGCAATACACTACGCACGTAGATGGGCAATCTAGTATGCGTATTTCGGTGTATCAGGGAGAGCGTGATTTGGTTAAAGACAACCGCAAACTAGCCGAGTTTAACCTAACAGGTATACCTGGTATGCCAGCAGGATTACCTAAAGTAGAGATTCAGTTTTTATTGAATGCAGATGGTATATTAGTTGTGAAAGCCAAGGAGTTAAGAAGTGGTGTTGAACAAATTATTGAAGTAAAACCTGCCCTAGATTTAACTGACGATCAGGTAGAAAAGATGCTACAGGATAGTATCGAAAATGCTGCTGCCGATATGGTACTGAGGGCACTAGTGGAAGCCAGAACAGAGGGGGAGCAGCTACTTGCTGTTACCGAAAAGTTTATGGTTAAGCACCAGTCTTTGTTAAGTCCAGACGAGGTTACCCAAACCGCGCTTGCGTTGCAAGCGCTACAGCTGGCTATCACCATGGAGGACAAGAACCTCATTCAAGCCAAAATAGAATCCCTCAACGAAACCACCAGGCCGTTTGCTGAGCGTGCCATGGATGAAGCCGTAAAGGGAGCTTTAAAAGGGAAGTCTATCTAATTTCCAGATTTAATTATTATTTGAAAATTATTTTTTGGAACCGTTTGTAAATTAATAATCATCCCTTATCTTTGCAATCCTAAAAATCACCTAAGGAGGTATCATAGTATGTTAATTATCGACTCAAAAGACTGCGAAAACATCGACAAAGCGCTTAAGAAGTACAAAAAGAAGTTTGAAAAAAGCAAAACGCTTTTACAATTAAGAGAGCGTCAAGCTTTCACTAAGCCTTCTGTTGTGCGTCGTGGACAAGTGTTAAAAGCAATCTACAAGCAACAAATAGCTAGCGGAAAAATCGAAGGGTAATTACTCTTTATTTCCTAAATCATATTAAGTAGCCTTAAGTATCTTAACTTTAGGCTACTTTTTTTATGCCCAAACTTTTGGTTCATGTCTGATGCGTACGCGGCCATATTGCAACCTTTTTTAGACCATCTCAAATTTGAGAAGCGTTATGCCCAGCATACTATAATAGCGTATCAAAACGACCTTGCTCAGTTTTTTGCCTACCTCACCAGTCAATTTGATGCGCCACCACTAGAAGCCATCACGGCCATGTATATTAGATCTTGGCTCGCCGAAATGAAAGAGGAGGGATTAACGGCCAAAAGTTTAAACCGCAAAATATCAGCACTCAAATCTTTTTTTAAATACCAACTTAAAACAGGGGTGCTTGCTACAAGTCCGATGGCAACCATTGTAACGCCTAAAGTGCGTAAAAGACTGCCAGCCTTTGTTGCCGAAGTTGATATGGAAACTTTGTTTGCTCATATCGAATTTCCGGACAATTGGAAGGGTAGTACCGAAAGGTTGGTCCTCCAACTATTTTATAGTACGGGTATGCGTTTGTCAGAGCTAGTGCATCTAAAAGCTTCGCAACTAGATCCATCGTTAAAGCAATTAAAAGTGGTGGGAAAGGGTAACAAAGAAAGACTGCTTCCGCTAGGTCCAGATCTGCTTCAACAACTGCAAAATTACTGTGCTAGCAGGCCAGTAAAACTACCCGGCATTGACAATTTATTTACTTCAGAAAATGGCAAGGCTTTACAGCCACGCATGGTGTATACTTTTGTAAAACACTATTTAAGTTTAGTAACGACACTGCAACAAAAAAGCCCGCATATTTTAAGGCATAGTTTTGCAACTCATTTAATGAACAATGGCGCAGACCTCAATGCAGTAAAGGAGCTCCTAGGCCACAGTAGCCTAGCTGCCACGCAGGTTTACACGCACAATACCATCGAAAAATTAAAAGAGGTTTTTAAAAAGGCACATCCCAAAGCCTAAGCGGTTGCCGTTTATATAATTAACTTTTTCTTGTGTTTAAATATTAGTATATTGTAGAGGACTACAGTTTGTTCTTTTCAATTATTTTAATCACTATTTAAAGAGTTGTTGTATGAACGTTATTATTCAAACCGTGCACTTTGTTGCAGACGAAAAATTAACCGAGTGGGTAACACAAAAAACAAAAAAGCTAAACCACTTTCATGACGGCATTACCAAAATAGAAATCTTCTTAAAACTCGACAATGTGGTACACCAGATTAAAGACAAGGTTGTCGAAATATGTGTGCACGTACCTAAACACGATTTTTTTGTAAAGGATACCGCTAAAACTTTTGAAGCTGCTTTTGATGGAGCTTTTGACGCTATGGTGGCTCAAATTAAAAAACACAAAGAAAAAATGGCGGCGTAATATCTGCGGCCTGCCAGACACTATATTGGATATAGAAGTACCGGCCTCCCTAACGGGAGGCCTTTTTTTGTGCTTTTTTCGCCTTTTTATGAAGGCTTTTTTGAACCTATTTGAGCATACTAGCCTCAGTCTCAAAAAAAACATTAAAAACTATTTGAAAATTTATGGTCCAAAATTTTGCTGAATAAAGTTTTCCATTACCTTTGCCGTCCCTTAAAAGAGGTTGTTCTTTTTTTATAGAAGTATAATGCCGGAGTAGCTCAGTTGGTAGAGCAACTGATTTGTAATCAGTAGGTCGCGGGTTCGAGTCCCATCTTCGGCTCTAATTTTTTTAAGTCAAATACTTCTGAAGGGCAGATGGCCGAGTGGTTAAAGGCGACAGACTGTAAATCTGTTCTCTCACGAGTACGTAGGTTCGAACCCTACTCTGCCCACTTAGTTCTTTAAAATAACTGATTACACAGCAAACGCTTTGTAATACAAGCGGAAGTAGCTCAATTGGTAGAGCGATAGCCTTCCAAGCTATAGGTTGCGGGTTCGACCCTCGTCTTCCGCTCCACGGTTCGTCAAAAGCCACTAGGCTTTAAACGAGGCTAAGCCGTTGTAGCTCAGTGGTAGAGCACTTCCTTGGTAGGGAAGAGGTCGTGAGTTCGATTCTCACTAACGGCTCTTAACTATTAAGCAACGCACAATATTAGTAGAAAGCGCAAAAAATTACTTAATTTAGCGCGCTGACAAGAGTTGAGGATAAAAGTAGAACACCCAAAAAGCAATTTTTCCGAAAGGAATGATTCGAAATAAATAAAGCCCAAAAGGCAAATTTTTTAAAACACAAATAAAACCGATAAAAATGTCTAAAGAGACCTTTAAGAGGGAAAAACCTCACGTAAACGTTGGTACCATTGGTCACGTTGACCACGGTAAAACCACCTTAACTGCTGCCATCACTTCGCTTTTGGCTAAAAAGGGCATGGGTAACGTTGCAAAAAAATACGATGAAATCGATGGTGCTCCTGAAGAAAGAGAGCGTGGTATTACCATTAATACTGCACACGTAGAATATCAAACCGATAATCGTCACTATGCACACGTTGACTGTCCAGGTCACGCTGACTATGTTAAGAATATGATTACTGGTGCTGCACAAATGGATGGTGCCATCCTAGTAGTTGCTGCAACTGATGGTCCGATGCCACAAACCAAAGAGCACATCCTTTTGGCTCGTCAGGTAGGTGTACCTCGTATCGTTGTTTTCATGAACAAAGTAGACTTAGTTGATGATGTTGAATTATTAGAACTAGTTGAAATGGAAATCCGTGAGTTATTAACTTCATACGGTTTTGATGGTGACAACACCCCAATTATTCAAGGTTCTGCAACCGGAGCGCTTTCTGAAGATCCACAATGGGTTGGTAAGATTGACGAGTTAATGGCTGCAGTTGATACTTATATCCCTCTTCCTCCACGTCCAGTTGATATGGCGTTCTTGATGTCAGTAGAAGATGTATTCTCGATCACAGGTCGTGGTACAGTTGCTACAGGTCGTATCGAGCGTGGTATCATCAAAGTAGGTGAAGGTGTTGAAATCGTTGGTTTGATGGATGCTCCTCTTACTTCTACAGTAACTGGTGTTGAGATGTTCAAAAAATTATTGGACGAAGGTCAAGCTGGTGATAACGCAGGTTTATTATTACGTGGTATTGAGAAAAAAGATATCCGTCGTGGTATGGTAATCTGTAAGCCAGGTTCTATTACTCCGCACACTGAATTTAAAGGTGAGGTTTACGTATTATCAAAAGAAGAAGGTGGACGTCATACTCCATTCTTTAACAAATACCGTCCTCAATTCTATTTCCGTACAACAGACGTAACTGGTGAGTGTACACTTCCAGCTGGTACAGAAATGGTTATGCCTGGTGACAACACCAACTTAACTGTTAAATTAATCCAACCTATCGCAATGGAAAAGGGTCTTAAGTTTGCGATTCGTGAAGGTGGTAGAACAGTAGGTGCTGGTCAGGTAACTGAAATCATCAAATAAGCCAAAAGCGAAAGCTTTTAGCTGCAAGCAAATAGATTTTATTATATTTGCAAATAATTCTAAAAGCTGTTCCGCTACAAACGGAATAGCTTTTAGCTTTATACGGGCATGGTGCAACGGTAGCATACGGGTCTCCAAAACCTTTGATCTGGGTTCGAATCCTAGTGCCCGTGCTAAGTTTTTATTTTATTAAATTATTAATTTGTTCTCATGAACAAGATCACAACTTACTTCAAAGAAAGTTACAATGAGTTACTAGAAAAAGTGACCTGGCCAACTTGGAATCAGTTGCAACAAAGTACGGTTATTGTACTTGTAGCTACTGTTATCATTACCGCAATGGTGTGGGTTATGGACTTTTCAAGCAACCAATTGCTGAAGTTGATTTATTCATTATTCAAGTAATCTAATCATGGAAGCATTAACAGATATTACAACCCCTGAAACCCCTGCAGTAGCAAAGCCAGAAACAAAATGGTATGTGCTTCGTGTAGTGAGTGGGAAGGAGCGTAAAGTAAAAGAATATCTAGATAAAGATATCTTAAGAAGTGGTTGGCAAGAGCTTATCAAGCAGATCTTTTTACCAATGGAAAAAGTGTACAAAGTACAAAATGGTAAAAAAGTAATGCGCGAGAAAAACTATTTTCCGGGTTATGTGATGATTGAAGTGCTTGACGGAAAATTAAATGATGACATGGTGATGCACATTAGCAATATCAGCAATGTGATGCACTTTTTAACAGATGGTAAGGGATCAAAAGGAAACATTATTTCTTTGCGTAAAAGTGAAGTCAATAAAATGTTAGGTAAGGTGGATGAAATGAATGATATGGGTGGAAGCATCAGCGAACCATTTATCATTGGTGAAACCATCAAAATTATTGAAGGTCCTTTCAACGACTTCAACGGTGTTATCGAAGAAGTAAACGAAGAGA
>JAGNTI010000070.1 GCA_017987615.1 Sediminibacterium sp.
ATTAAACCTACGGCGCCAATGCCAAATATTTTACCCAGCATTAATTCAAATGGTTTAACGCTGCTTACAATTACTTCGGCTATACGACTTACTTTTTCTTCCATCACGCCACGCATAACCATGGTACCGTAGACAAATAAAATGATGTAGATTAAGAAGCCAGCAATCATACCCACGGCGTAGCTAATGCCCACTTTTGTTTCATTGTCTTTTTTACCATCATTGGTGGTAAAGCTAATTGCATTGTTTTCAAGCCTTGCGCTGTCTAGTTGTCCTTTTGAAATATTAAGCGCTAGTAATTTCTTTTCTTCTAGGGCGTTACTAATTCTGTTTTCAATTTTTTCTCTGGTCATTAAACCAAGTGCCTTGCTAGATCTAAAAGCGATTTGAGGTTCGCCGCTTTGTAAATTGTATCCATTTGGAATAAATAAGTAAGCGTCGTATTCTTGATTGTTTAATTTTTTATTGAGAGCAGCGGTATCTGCATCTATAAAACTAAAAATAACTTCTGTGCTTTTTTTGTCATCAATTTTTCCGTTAAATAATTTTGACTGGTCGCTAACAGCTACCTTAAAATTATCGGTTGTTTTAACCTGGAAATAAATCATGAGGGCGTAGAAGCCAAAAATCAAAATAGGAAGTCCAATGGTACTTAAAAGAAAGGTTTTCTTTTGAACCCTTGTTTTAAATTCTCTGCTCGCAACTAAATATATCTTATTCATGGGTGTGTAAATTAATTGTTTTGAAAAGCTCTGGTAGTGGCTTTGCTGCCTTCTACTAAATGTATAAATATGTCATTGAGAGAAGGTAAGATTTCATTAAAGCGTTCAATTAAAACGTCTTGCTGTAATAAATAATTAAGCACGTGGTTGCTTGTGTATCCTTCGTTAATTTTTACAATGAGCTGTTGCTTTTCTTGGTGTTCAATGGTAAAAATAGGGCTAACAAGTTCTGTTGGTTGTCCCTTAAACTGCACGTTAAATTTATTTTCTTTAAATTGTTGTTTAACGTCTGTTACTGTGCCGTCTAGTATTTTCTTACCTAGGTTCATGAGTATGATATGATCGCAAATTTCTTCTACTTGTTCCATACGGTGGGTCGAAAATATAATGGTGCTGCCTCTTTGTGCCAGCCCATAAATTTCGTCCTTAATTAAATTCGCATTTAATGGATCTAGTCCACTAAATGGTTCGTCAAGTATAATGAGTTTAGGTTCGTGCAATACGGTGGTAACAAATTGTAGTTTCTGACTCATCCCTTTACTTAGGTCTTCAACTTTTTTATTCCACCAGCTCTCCATTTCAAATTTCTTGAACCAGTATTTTATTTTCTCTAAAGATTCTGATTTGCTGAGCCCTTTTAATTGAGCTAGGTACATCGCTTGCTCTCCAATTTTCATTTTCTTGTAGAGGCCCCTTTCTTCGGGCATGTAACCAATATGCACAAAATCGTTTTGTGGGTCAAAGGGTTTGCCATCAAATAGTAAATCACCGCTATCGGGGTAAAAAATACCCGTTATCATACGGAGTAAGGTTGTTTTACCGGCTCCATTAGGGCCAAGTAAGCCAAAAATGCTTCCTTGCTTGATAGAAAAACTTACGTCATCCACCGCTTTTTGTGTGGCGTAGTGTTTTTGAAGGTTCTTTAACTCTAAAATATTATGCATAGGGGTTAAACTTTGAATATTAAAATTATGAATTATAAGGGCAAGCGCCTTTATTTTTTAGGTAAGGTATTTTTTAATGACAAGCGGTTGTCAAAAATCTTACTTTCGTAGGCGTAAATACACCTGAATTATGAAATTAACGCGCAGTCTTATTGTATCAGCAGTTCTAGTTGGCATTTTAATTATTGGTAGCAGTTGGGGTTTTTTAGTACATAAAACCATTCATCAGTTAGCGGTCTATGAGTTGCCAGCGCCACTACAATCCTTTTTTTATACCCATATCGACAAGGTAGTAGCTGACGCGGTAAGACCCGATCAGCGTAGAAATTCAGATCCTACAGAAGCTACCAAGCACTTTATTGATTTAGAAATGTTTGGCCCTGACGCTGTAAATAAAATGCCAGAAGAGTGGAGTAAAGCGGTTGCTATATTTACCAAAGATTCACTTATAAAATATGGTTATGTGCCGTATCATATTATTTACATGCAGTCTAAATTAACGGAGGCCTTTAAACAAAAAAACAAAGACAGTATTTTATTTTACGCTGCCGATTTAGGACACTACATTGGAGATGCGCACGTGCCACTTCATACCACGGTAAATTATGATGGTCAATTAACGGGACAAAAGGGTATGCATAATTTATGGGAATCTACAGTGCCTGATATTCAAATGGCTCAGTACAATTTATACACGAACCATAAAGCCACTTATTTAACTTCTCCGCAAACTGCTATTTGGGTTGCCGTACGTAAAGGTTTTGGTATGATTGATCATATGCTTGAAACAGAACGTACTGTTTCTAAAAACTTTACGGAAGCGGATAAGTTTGAAATGAAAATGTGGTACGGAAAAGAAACAAAAGCTTACACACTTGCATTTGCAAAAGCATACGGTATAGCATTAAAAAATACAGTGAATGAAAGACTTATTGAGTCTGCTAATTTAATTGCTGATTTTTGGTACACAGCTTGGGTAGATGCGGGCAAACCGGATTTGTCTTCTTTTGAAAACACTTCTTTATCGCAAGACTTACAAAGAGAACTTGGGGCCTATCAGCAAAATACGCTGGTTAAAGATGGCTTTTTACGTGCTTTAAAAAGATAGCGTCAATAACGCGTTCGCCATCCATGGCAGCGCTTACAATACCGCCAGCATACCCTGCGCCTTCACCGCAAGGATATAAGTTGCTAATGTCTGGATGGGTTAGTGTGTCAGCGTCTCTAGGGATTCTTACTGGAGAAGATGTTCGGCTTTCTGTGGCTACTACCTGCGCTTCATTGGTATAATACCCTTTCATCTTTTTGCCAAAAACTACAAACGCGTCTTGTAAATTTTTTCGAATAAAATTGGGCAAAACGTTTTCTAAATTATGCGCGGTTAGTCCGGGTAGGTAACTACAACTAGCAAGTGTAGTAGATGTTTTATTGGTGCTAAAATCTACCATTCGGTTGGCGGGCGCTACAAATTTTCCACCTCCTGCATCAAAAGATTTTTTCTCTACCATGGCCTGAAAATAAAGCAGTAATAGTGGGTCGTTTTCCAGCGCGTTTATTTGTGCCATTGGAAACATGGATTCCAATAATTTTTTATGACTCGCTTCTTTAAAATAATCGAGTGCATCTTGTTTTTGTACTTCAACCACCATGCCACTATTGGCATAAGGATTATTTCTTTTGCTTGGGCTCCAACCGTTTACCACCAACTGACCTGCACTGGTAGCTGCTGGTGCAATAATGCCACCTGGGCACATGCAAAAACTAAATACGCCTTTGCCATGCACTTGCTCTACAAGTCCATAAGAGGCGGGAGGTAAATGCTCGTCTCTTAAAATGCAGTGGTATTGAACCCGGTCTATAATTTCTTGTGGATGTTCTATTCTTACACCTAGCGCAAAAGGCTTGGCTTCGATGGTTATTTTTTTGCGGCTTAAGAGTTCAAAAATATCATTTGCAGAATGGCCCGTAGCCAGCACTACAGCGTCTCCTGTAATGGTATTGCCATTTTGTGTTTGCACCGATTTGATAACTCCATTTTCTACATTAAAGTCCACCATTTTTTGCTCAAATTCTATAATGCCACCTGCATCCAAAATTTGGGTACGCATGGCCTGAATGATTTGAGGAAGCTTGTTGGTGCCTATATGCGGATGCGCGTTGTAGAGGATTTGTTCTTCGGCGCCATGTTGTACGAGTAATTGAAGAATGCGGTTGATGTCGCCACGCTTGTTACTTCTAGTATATAATTTACCATCAGAATAAGTGCCTGCGCCGCCTTCTCCAAAACAATAGTTACTTTCTGGATTGACAACCCCTTCTTTATTAAGAGCGGCTAAATCCCGTCGACGCGCTCTAACTTCTTTGCCTCTCTCTATAATATGAGGCTTAATGCCTAGTTCTAGGCATTTTAAGGCTGCAAATAGCCCCGCTGGACCCGCACCTACTATAATGACCTTGTTTTTGGCATTTGTAACGTCTATGAAGCTAATAGGGGCAAGGGTTCTGGGCGTAAACGGCTCATCAATAAATGCATGTAAAGTAAGGTTAATCCATACTTGTTTACTGCTTCTAGCGTCTATCGATTTTTTAATAATATGAAAGCCTGTAACGGACGCAATGCTATGCCCGCCTGCATTTGCTACAAACTGCTTTAAAATTGCAGGATCTGCAGCCTCTGAAGGCGTAACTTGTAATTGTACTTGCTTTTGCATTAGAAAGGAAGGTCGTCTACCGCGTCTTGAGCAGGTGGCATATCAAAATATTCGTTGGCATTAGCGTTGTCTTGGCCTAATTTGACCCCTTCCATGCGCCATGCGTCCAAATTTGTAATAAAATTTTCTTTACCCTCTTTTACCCACTTGGTTCCCTTGATATTGAACTGAACACGTACGTCGTCCCCTAGGTTGTACTTGTCGGGCATGGCCGTCTTGTCCTGAACACATTGAAATTTTATGTAATTAGTAATGCTGCGACCTCCAATGTCTTCGGTCTTTTCAATTACAAATTCCCTGGTTTTAAAGGTCTCTGTACGCTGAACAATGTCAAATTTTGCAACCAATTTTCCTGTAATCTCGTAAGACATAGTGGTATATTTTTTAGGATTCAAAAGTAGGTTTTTAGGGCTTAAAAACAGATAAAATCCAAACACTGGTTCGTAATGGGGAAAATAACGAAATAAAAAATTTTTTTTTCAACATAAAGTATACATATTCGCAGTCCCGTAACACTTTTTGAAAGCTGTCAAATTCGTTAGAATTATTGTTGAAAAAAGGATATATTGAGGACCTGAAAAGAATACGTTAACCTAATTATAAATTGTTCGTTTTTGTATGGCTAAAAGTGCTGAATTAGTTTGGAGCAATTGTCTAAAGATCATTAAGGATATTGTCGAGTGGCAACATTTTAAAACATGGTTCGAACCTATTAACCCAGTGGAGTTAAAAGGTAACGTATTGTTAATCCAAGTTCCAAGTCAATTCTTCTTCGAGTACCTCGAAGAACATTACGTTAATTTATTAGCCAAAACATTAAAGCGTGAGTTAGGTAAAGAGGCGAGATTAGAATATAGAATTATGGTGGATAGCGGAAACAGCAACAGCCGTAGCGGCTCGATGGATGTTCCTGCTAGCAACATGAAAACATACAACAATAACGAAATGAATTTCCCGCTGGTGATTGATAATCCAGTTAAAAATCCATTTGTTATTCCAGGTCTTAAAAAAATGCAAATTGATCCACAGCTCAACCAGCTGTATACTTTCGAATCTTTTATAGAGGGTGATTGTAACAGAGTGGCACGCAGAGCGGGTAAAACAGTTGCAGAAAAACCAGGGGCCAATTCATTCAATCCACTTGTAATCTATGGTGGAGTAGGCCTTGGTAAAACACATTTAGCACAAGCTATTGGTAACGAAGTAAAGCGTACGCATCCTGGAAAAGTGGTGTTGTATGTGAGCAGTGAAAAGTTCATCAATCAGTTCCAAGACCATAGCCGCAACAATGCCATCAACGATTTTATTCACTTCTATCAACTGATAGATGTGCTTATTATAGACGACGTTCAATTCTTTAGTCGTGCCGAAAAAAGCCAAGATGCATTTTTTGCCATCTTTAACCACCTTCACCAAAGCGGTAAGCAATTAGTGCTAACATCTGATAAGTCTCCTAAAGATTTAGACGGTATGCAAGAGCGCTTACTAAGCAGGTTTAGATGGGGTTTAAGTGCTGACTTACAAGTGCCAGACTACGAAACACGTATCGAAATCTTGGAAAAGAAGATGAAGAACGATGGTCTTGACATGCCTAAAGAAGTGGTGAAATATGTTGCTTACAACATTAACACCAACGTTCGTGAATTAGAAGGCGCACTTATTTCATTATTAGCACAATCTTCTTTGAATAAGAAAGAAATTGATGTTGAATTGGCTAAAAAAGTGCTTCGCAACTTTGTTAAAACGAGCAGTAAAGAAATCACCATCGACGCCATCCAAAAAATGGTTTGTGAGTATTTCGATGTTCCTTACGATAAGCTGTTACAAAAGACACGTAAGCGTGAAATTGTACAAGCGCGTCAAATTACCATGTACCTAGCTAAAGCTTTCACCAAAAACTCACTTAAAACTATTGGAGAGCACTTTGGTGGTCGTGACCATACCACGGTTATTCACTCTTGTCAAACAGTAAAAGACCTAATGGATACCGATTCTATCTTTAGAGAAAACGTTATGGAGCTAACGCAAAAAGTTCAATTGGCTGCGATGTAAGCCTTGATTATTAAGAGAATCGTACTTTTTATAAAATATTTTAATAAAACGCTTAAAACTCAATATTTTAAGCGTTTTATTTTTGGGAATTAAGACACATCACCTTATTTTTGCAACCCTCTCCAAAAAGGGAGTAAGGACGGTGAGGTGGATGAGTGGCTGAAATCAGTAGTTTGCTAAACTGCCGTACGGGTTAAACTGTACCGCGGGTTCGAATCCCGCCCTCACCGCACTTTAAAAAAGCGGCAAACTACAAAATCGGGAAGTGGCGCAGGCCGGTAGCGCATCTGGTTTGGGACCAGGGGGTCGCAGGTTCGAATCCTGTCTTCCCGACAACCACAAATAAAGCCTCAGCGAAAGCTGAGGCTTTTGGTTTTTATAAGCGAGCGATTCAAGCCCCGCTTGAAATCGCGAGTGAAAAAAAACCAAAGCCTAGGACATTTGCGAAGCAAATGGACTCATTTGTGGTTATCATACCCCACCCAGGATGCCGGAACGTAGTGACGGCAATCCTTTTAATAAAAACATGATGAAACTAACCGAAGACCAAGCGTTTGAGCAAATTGATTTTCA
>JAGNTI010000071.1 GCA_017987615.1 Sediminibacterium sp.
TCATGAGCGGAAGCGCATCTACATACGTAGATTTTAATTTAGTAAGCTCTCGAAATCCTAAAATATCATCAACAATTTTATGCTGGTTGGATAATTTTAGAAGCACGTCTTCGCCAGTTGCGTACTGTCCCGTTTTGGTTTTTTTTGCTTTAGGATCTAGTTTTAATTTATCAAATAAAACTTCGCCAAGTTGTTTGGGTGATGCTAAATTAAAACGCACACCTGCGGCTGCATACACATTTTCTTCAAATTGTTTAGCGTCTACTTCTAATAACTTACTGTATTCGTTTAAAAAGTTATTGTCAATTTTCACGCCTTCAAATTCCATATCGGCAAGTACGCGCACGAGCGGATTTTCTACATTTTCAAAAACACGCTCTACTTCTTTTTCTTTTAATAGAGGAACAAAAACTTGTTTTAATTGAAATGTAATATCGGCGTCTTCACCAGCATATTCGGTAATTTGTTCTACCGCCACATCACGCATGCTGCCCTGATTTTTTCCTTTTTTTCCAATGAGGGCTTCTATATGCACCGGCTCATATCCTAAATATTGAGCACTCAGTAAATCCATACTGCGCCTGCCTTCTGGCTCAATTACATAGTGCGCAAGCATGGTATCAAAAAGTTTATTTGCAGGAACTACGCCATACCATTTTAATACCAGTAAATCGTATTTTATATTTTGTCCAATTAGTACGAGGTCCTGTTTTGCAAATACTTTTTCAAAATAAGAAAGCATTTTTTTAGCACTTGCCTCATCTGGTGGGCAAGGAATATAATAACCCTGTCCTGGTTTTTCAGAAAAACTAAATCCTACAAGCTCTACATTGTTGGCATCGGTTCCGGTGGTTTCTGTATCAAAACAAATTTCAGTGGCAGTTAGTAACTGCTCCGCAAGTGATTTTAATGCAGCTTCTGTTTCTACACAAATATATTGGTGCGGTGTATTGGTAATGTTTTTATCCGCAATCATTCCACGCTGTTCTGCTTCCTCTCCGGCGTTGCCCACGGCTTCGGCGGCTTCCATAGAACCCGCACTCGCAGCAGCGTTTGCTGCGCTTGATTTTTTAGAAGGCGCTGCTACCACTTCGTTGCCAAACAAATCTGTTTGAACACCTTCTGGTGCAGGCATATAAGCGTTAAAATCGTCACCTAAAATTCTTTTGCCTAAAGTTTTAAATTCGAGCTCTACAAAAATTTCAGCGAGGGCTTCTTTGTTAATAGGAGAGAGTGCAAAATCTTCTTCATGAAAACTTACAGGAACATCAGTAATAATTTTTGCGAGCTTCTTGCTCATGATGGCGTCGTCTACACCTTTTCTAATTTTTTCACCCATGGCACCTTTAATATTGTGCGCATTGGCTAGTACATTTTCGAGGGTATCGTATTCTTTTAAAAGTTTAGCTGCTGTTTTTTCACCCACACCCATAATGCCCGGAATATTATCTACGGCGTCGCCCATTAAACCTAGCATGTCTACCACCTGCTCTACGCGGGCGATATCCCATTTCTCACAAATTTTTTGAGCGTCTAAAATTTCTGCGGCGTTGCCCATAAATGGAGGCTTGTACATGTATACGCCTGGGTGAATCAGTAGCTGACCATAATCTTTATCGGGCGTTACCATATATACTTCGTAACCCTTGTCTGCGGCCTGCCAAGCAAGGGTGCCAATTACGTCATCAGCCTCATATCCATCAAGTTCCATAACTGGAATATTAAAAGCCCTAATAATGCGCTGAATTTCAGGAATAGAATCAATTAAATCTTCGGGGGCCTCTTGTCTATTGGCTTTGTATTCCGTAAAGTCAGTATGCCTTTCGGTGGGTGCATGTGTATCAAAACAAACGGCAATATGCGTTGGCTTTTCTTTGTTGATTAAATCAATTAATGTGTTGGTGAAACCAAATTGCGCATTGGTGTTTTTTCCTTTAGAGGTAATGCGTGGATTTCTAATCAGTCCATAATACGCTCTATAAATAAGTGCAAGCGCATCCAACAAAAAAAGTTTTTTAGCCATGGCGTAAAGTTACAAAAAACCCCGGCGTTTAGCCAGGGTTTTGATAAGGGTTTGAACTCTTTATTTAATCTCGTATTTGTGTTTGTAACGCTCATACAACTGCTTGTGTTTGCTTGTTATAGCAACCGCGCGGCCTTGTATAAAAGCATCGGTAACAATACTAGACTTCATGTCTAAAATGTCGCCTTCGCTGATTACAATATTAGCGTCTTTACCTACTTCTAGGGTTCCTGTTTTATCAGCAACACCTAAAATTTTTGCAGCATTTAAGGTAATGGCTTGAAGTGCACCTTCTTTACCTAAACCATATGCAGCAGCGGTTCCAGCGTTAAACATCAGATTTCTTCCACGGTTTTGAGGATCGTCATCATTTAAGCAAAAAAGTACGCCTGCTTTTTGTAAAGCGCTTGCTGATTTATAAGGTTGATCGATATCATCATCATCGCTGGTAGGTAAACTATGTTCTTGTGTTAAGATAACAGCAATATTATTGGCTTTTAATAAATCAGCAATTTGCCAGCTTTCGCTTGCGCCAACTACCACTACATCAAAACCAAATTCTTTTACAAAATCAATAGCAACAATCATTTGCTTAACCTGGTTACAATGCACAAATAATTTTTGTGTGTGGTTAAATAAACCCTTGGTTGCTTCTAATTTTAAATTGATTTGCTTGTCAGCACCTTTTTGATGGTATGCTTTTGCTTCTCTAAAAAAAGATTTTACTTCTTCAATTTTATCAAGCGCTTCTTTGATAGGATCACCAGCTGGTGCACCGCCACCAAAACCTCTACCGCCACCAAAGCCGCGTCCACCACCTCTAGATAATAAACTAGGCATATATAAATTCATACCCATATCGGTTTTATAGGCAGCGTCTTCGAAATTCCATGCATCTAATTGTACCACCGATGATTGGCCAGCAACAAGCTGTCCACCCGGTACTGTGTGTGCAAGTAGGATACCATTAAGCCTTAAGGTGTTAATAATAACAGACTCTGCTTTATACGCCGCAATGCTACGTACGCTTGGATTTAGCTCACCAATTTCATTGATATCGGTGCTTCCTCTAACGCCAGTAATTTCTTGTAAACCTAAATTAGAAGAGGGTAAAATTAAACCTGGATATACCTGTTTGCCTTTTGCATCAATGGTGTTTTCTGCTTTAGGCGCAGCTGCTGCGTCGCCTGCATACACAATTTTTCCATTGTCAAAAACAACGGTACCGTTTTCTATAACTTGTCCATTACCTACGTGCACAGTAGCACCCACAATGGCTGTTTTTTTATTTTGTTTTGCGGCTGGGTAAACATCATCTTGTGCAAATACTGCAGCAGTGAATGATACGAGCGCGCCAAGTGTAACTATTATTTTTTTCATGTCGCTACAATTTATTTGTTATCGTTTTGGTTTGCTTCTAATTCATCACCTTCTATTTCAAGCATACCTAATTTATGTGAGTGGTCGTTGCAAATATGCACTTCTTTAAAGCTTGGAGCCGCTGGAATTGTTGGTCTTCCTGCTCTTTTTTCGCCGGCCATTTTAGCAATTAAACGGCTACGTTCTGCTTGCACTTGCTTACGCATTTGCGCATCTTTTTCGCGGTCAAAATAAACGATACCATCTACCATTGTTTTTTCTGCTTTCGCATAAATACTTAGTGGGTTATCACTCCATACTACAAGGTCAGCGTCTTTACCGGCTTTGATACTTCCTACTTTGCTATCAACGTGTAACATTTTAGCAGGGTTGATCGTAACCATTTTAAGCGCTTCTTCTTCTGATAGACCACCATATTTTACACTCTTAGCAGCTTCTTGATTTAAGCGGCGCGCCATTTCTGCATCATCAGAATTGATCGCAACATTTAAACCAACTTTTGTCATGATAGCAGCGTTGTAAGGGATGGCATCTGTAACCTCCACCTTGTACGCCCACCAATCAGAAAACGTTGATGCAGCTACACCGTGTGCTTTCATTTTATCAGCTACTTTATAGCCTTCTAAAATATGCGTGAATGTGTTTACTTTAAAGCCATACTTTTCTGCAACGCGCATGGTTGCTGTAATTTCACTTTGCACATAAGAGTGACAAGTGATAAAACGTTTTTTATTCATGATTTCTACAAGCGCGTCTAATTCTAAATCACGTCTAGTAGTAGGGTTTTTTGCAAGTGCTGCTTCGTACGCTTTTGCTCTTGCAAACGCATCGTCTAACACTTGTTCTACGCCCATTCTGGTGTCAGGGTAACGGTTGTTACCTTGAGTAGAAGACGTACGTTTTACGTTTTCACCAAGTGCAAATTTGATAAATGGATCGGCTCCTTTAAATAATAAGCCTGCATCATCTGCACCCCATCTTAATTTAATTAACTGCGTTTGACCACCAATGGTATTTGCAGAACCGTGCAAAATGTGAGAGGTTGTAACACCACCACTTAATTGACGGTAAATATCAATATCGTCTGGGTTGATATTATCCTGAATACGTACTTCTGATGTTACGCTTTGTCCACCTTCGTTGGTAGAAGCAGAAGCAATATGCGAGTGCTCATCAATAATACCTGCGGTTACGTGTTTGCCGGTACCATCAATAATTTTTGCGCTTGCATCCGATAAGTTTTTGCCCACTTTAGCAATCTTACCGTTTTTAACTAGTACGTCTGTTTGTTGTAAAATGCCTTCTTTTTCTGAAGTCCAAACAGTAGCGTTTTTAATTAAATAAGCTTGTGCATTGGAAGCTAAAGAATCTACACCAAAGCCCATCATAGGAAAAGTCACTTTTCCCATTTTGCCAGGAGCGCCACCGCCAAATCCACCTGCACCCATACGGCCACGACCACCTGCATTTGAAGCAGTGTCAGGCTTAGATGCAGAAGCATATACAGCAGTCCAAGTAAAGTTATTTCCTTCGGCGTCTTGTGCTGTACCATTAAAAGTATTACCTGTGTTAAAACCGGTAAATCTAATATTGTTACGAGAGCGTTTTTCAGGAGCAAAAGAAAACTTCACCACTTTACCATCGTAACTAAATGTTGCAGCTACCGTATCTTTTGCAATAACGGTTGCGCTGTTGTTATTTTTAATTTCGAAAGCAAATGTTTGTGGTGTTGCAGAATTTAAAGTGAGGGTATAGTTACCGTTTACGCTTGTCCACGCAGATTCGTTAACAGCGTGCTTTTCGCCTAATACCCAGTTTTGTAATAAGGTTGTTTTTTCTGCAAAAACAGGACCTGTTGTGATTATAAAGTTGGCTAATTTACCAGCTTCAATGCTACCTACTTTATCATATACACCAAACCAAGTTGCTGGTGTTTTTGTAAGTGCGTCCATCGCTGCTTTTTCTGATAAACCGTTTTCAATTGCTTTTCTTACGCTTGATAAAAATGATTTAGCATCTCTTAAATCAGAACTTGTTAAGCAAAACGGAATACCTGCTTTTTCAATTGCACCTGGATTGGTTGGTGCTAGTTCCCAATGCTTCATGTCTTGTAATGAAACAAGTCTTGCATCTGCAGGATCTTCTACATCCATAGCTACCGGGAAATTTAAGTTTACAATTAGTGGTGCTTTTGTTGCAGCCACTTCTTTAATTCTTTGGTATTCTTTTCCGGTTGCTTTAATAATATATTGTACACCAAACTCATCACCAATACGGTCTGCGCGCATTACGCCCCAAACATCACCAGCGCCTCTATCGGCAGGATCAAAAATTTGAGGAAGCGACATGTTGTTATTGAATGATTGAAGCGTAATGTTTACGCCATCACCTTGTAAGCCCGTAGCAGCAGGATTGTTCTTATACCAAGCCGCGTCTAAATAGGTTTGACGCAGTAAAGCGATAGATCCCATTAATGAACTTGGATAGGTTTGTGTTGAAGTACCTTTATTGAATGATAGTAATGAAGCAGCTTTTTCTTTAACAACTACAAAATTATCTTTGTTGTTTGCAAGCGCTACTACAGTTCCTGTTCCTCTCACAATACCATCTTTTTGGTGTGTAAGTACGGTACCAAATCCTGTTTCTCTAAATGATTTTGCTCTCGCTTCATCTACCGAAAAAAGTTTGTGGCCTTCTACATCAGACTTTAATGCTTGGTTCCAACCAAACGCACCTTTTTGGTTGTTGGTTAATTGACCAGGTCCTCCAAAACTAAAACCTGCTTGCGCGCGCTGTTGTTGTGGCATACCATAATCGGTGTAGGCATCAATAAATGATGGATAAATAAACTTGTCTTTACAGTTTACCACTACAGCGTCTGCTGGAACGGCAACACCTTCACCTACTGCAATAATTTTTCCATCTCTAATTAAGAGCGTTGCATTTTTGATGGTGGTTTGCGCATCTTTTACAATGGTTGCATTTGTAAATGCGTAACAGCCGTCGCGCTTATCGCCAACGCCGTTTACTTGAAAAGTTTCTTGAGCCTGCACAAAATTTAATAGCAGTAACCCAACAAACATCAGGCAGATTTTTTTCATACTTGTTGTTTTATTTTGTTTTTCCTTGGTATGGTTTATGAATGTACATAAAAATCCCATACTCTATTGATGCAATTATGTGAGTGGGCCTATCTGCCCATATAAACCATGAGTATTTGAATATCACTAGGATTAACACCGCTAATTCTACTGGCTTGGCCTAGTGTGCTCGGTCTAATTTTTTTGAATTTTTGCAAGGCCTCATTGGAAAGGGCGGCAATGCCATCGTAATTAAAACTTTCTGGAATAATATGATTTTCCATTTGCAACATACGCGTTGCAATTTCTTGTTCTTTTTCGATGTAGCGTTCGTACTTGATCTGAATTTCTGCTTGCTCTAATACCTGTGGAT
>JAGNTI010000072.1 GCA_017987615.1 Sediminibacterium sp.
CTCCTTTTTCTTCATCAAAAAATAAGCGCCATAATTTTTTAATAAAACGGTGGACGCCTTCAATACCCTTGGTATCCCATGGTTTGCTTTGATCTACAGGGCCTAAAAACATTTCATACATTCTAAATGTATCGGCGCCATATTTTTCTACTAAAATATCTGGGTTAACGGTATTGAATTTAGACTTAGACATTTTTTCAACCTCAACGCCGCATATGTATTTTCCGTTTTCCAATTCGAAACTTGCATTTGCGTATTCATTGTTGCGCCATTTTTTAAACGCTTCCATGTCTAATTCTACGCCGTCTACCATATTTACATCTACGTGTAATTTGTCAACCTCCGTATCACCTACAAGTCCTGCGGATACAAATACTTGGGTTCCTTTTTTACGGAAAACAAAACGACTGCTTCCCTGAATCATACCTTGGTTTAAGAGCTTTCTAAACGGCTCGTCAAATCCAATATGACCAAGATCAAATAAAACTTTGGTCCACATACGGCTATATAACAAATGCCCTACCGCATGTTCGGTACCGCCAATATATAAGTCTACTTGGTTCCAGTAATCACTCACTTTGCGGTCACAAAATACATCCGTGTTGTGTGGGTCCATATAACGTAAAAAGTACCAGCTACTTCCTGCGTAACCCGGCATAGTATTGGTTTCCAGCTCTTTTTCTACCCATGCTGGAATATTGGCAAGCGGACCCTCACCCTCCGGACCCGGACTATAAGAATCTACTTCCGGTAGTAACAAAGGAAGTTCCGTTTCATCTAATGCAACGGCTACCCCATTTTTCCATTGTACTGGAAAAGGCTCACCCCAATACCTTTGTCTACTAAATGCCGCATCGCGCATTTTATAATTCACTTTGCGTTTGCCAATGCCACGCTCTTCTAATTTTGCGAGTGCAATTTCGATGGCATCGCGCATGATGATTCCGTTTAAGAAATCACTATTAAATAGTGGTGCATCTTTTGTTGAATTGGCCTCGTTACCATTATATGCATCTCCAATAATATTGGTGATAGGAATATTAAAATGCTGTGCAAATTTATGATCACGCTCATCGCCACATGGAACCGCCATAATAGCGCCGGTACCATA
This sequence comes from Sediminibacterium sp., assembly GCA_017987615.1. Taxonomy (GTDB): domain Bacteria; phylum Bacteroidota; class Bacteroidia; order Chitinophagales; family Chitinophagaceae; genus Sediminibacterium. The sequence continues at coordinate 1,112 of JAGNTI010000072.1, forward strand.
GCCTGCTAATACATATTCAGAAATCCAAATTGGAATTTGTTTACCATTAAATGGATTCACTGCAAAGGCGCCCGTAAAGCAACCTGATATTTTTTTCTCTGCTTGACGCTCTCTATCACTTCTGCTTTTTACGTACGCGATATAATTGTCTACCGCAATTTGTTGTTCTTTAGTTGTGATACTTGCAATGATTTCATGCTCCGGTGCTACCACCATAAAGTCGACACCAAAAATAGTATCAGGTCTTGTGGTATACACTGTTAATGTGGCATCCGTATCGAGTGCCGCAGAAGCAATTTTAAAATCAATTTCGGCGCCATAAGATTTGCCAATCCAGTTGGTTTGCATTTCTTTCATGGCTTCACTAAACTCAATGGTATCAAGGCCTGACAAGAGCCTGTCTGCATAATCAGTAATGCGTAAATACCACTGACGTAACTTCTTTTTTACCACCGGATGTCCGCCTCTTTCACTCACCCCATTCACCACTTCATCATTGGCTAAAACAGTACCAAGTGCTTCGCACCAGTTTACTTCACCATGTCCACAAAAAGCAAGACGGTACTGCATCAAAATTTGTTGTTGCTCCTGATTAGAATATGCCTGCCACTCAGCTGCCGTAAATTGAATGCTCGCATCTGAAGGACATTCATATTCCGCATTACCATTTTTTTCAAACGCGTTGATCAAATGTAAAATAGGTTCAGCCTTAGTTTTTTGTTTGTTGTAAAAACTATTAAATAGTTGTAGAAAAATCCATTGCGTCCATTTGTAATAAGTAGCGTCGCAGGTTCTAATTTCTCTACTCCAGTCGTAACTAAACCCAATATTATCAAGCTGCGCTCTAAACGTATCAATATTTTTATGGGTGCTTACCGCTGGATGTACGCCATGCTCAATCGCATACTGCTCTGCGGGTAGTCCAAAAGCATCATACCCCATCGGGTGCAGTACATTAAATCCTTTTAATCTTTTGTACCTACTAAAAATATCGGAGGCGATATACCCCAACGGATGACCCACATGCAGGCCAGCACCACTTGGGTAAGGGAACATATCAAGCACGTAATACTTGGGTTTTGAAGACTCGTTACTCACTTTATAGGCATCCGACGCTTTCCAAGCAGCCTGCCATTTTTTCTCGATTGCACTAAAATTATATTCCATGTTTCAAGCCTCTTTGCTAGCCGTATACTTTACAACTATTTTTTACGTTATACTTAAGTGAAAATTGGTTCTATTTTGGACTGCAAAGGTAAGCCTTTAGCCATAAACACTACCTTTGAGCCCAGGCAGAAAAGCAGCGAAAGAACCGGATTTTACAAGAAATTGAATCTAAATAACCCCAATTTACCTGATTTACTATGACGGATAGTGCTAAAATGTCTTTGAAACGCAGCAAACCCAATTATATCTATAGTATTGTTGGCGTAGCCCTTGTACTACTTATTATGGGCATCATGGGCTGGTTTTTCTTAAATATCAATGCCGTAGGCAACACTTTTAAGGAAGATATTCGCGTAAGTGCCTACCTCAGAACCCTCAATAAAGACACCATTGGTCAAATTCAGGCTTTTATTGCTGAGCGCCCCTATACCAAAACGGTTACTTACGTAAATAAACAATCTGCTCAGGCCATTTGGAACAAAGAAAATAGTGAAGACTGGGCTAAAATTTTGGATTCAAACCCACTTCCGGAAAGCATTGACTTTTATGCTAAAGCCGAGTATGTGAACCAAGATTCATTGAGTAAAATAGCTTCTGAACTTATGGCGCGCTATGGCAATCAACTTACCGACCTTCAATACCCAAAAAGTTTAGTGACCAGCCTCAACGAAAGGGCTTCGAAAATTGGGCTTATCTTTTTGGTGGTTGCCATTATTTTATGCTCTATTGTAATTATTAGCATTGACAATACCATCAGACTTGCCATGTTTAGCAACCGCTTTTTAATTAAAACCATGCAAATGGTGGGTGCTACCCGCGGCTTTATTATTAAGCCATTAACCATCAAAGCTATTATCAATGGACTTATCAGCTCTGGCATTGCCATTGCACTGGTATTTACCATCGTGAGCTGGGCAGAAAGCCAGTTTCCGCAACTAAAAGCCATTAGAGACTTTCAACATACCTTACTTTTATATGGTGGACTGATTCTAATGGGCGTTGGTATATCTGTGTACAGTACGCACCGAAGTGTGCTGAAGTATTTGAAAATGAAACTAGACGATCTTTATTAACGAACGCTTCTTATCTTCGATTTAAATACTTTTACAAAAACATATTATGAGTCAACAAAAAAATTCTTTACCTACTTTATTTACAAAATCTAATTACACCTGGATGCTCATTGGCGGTCTAGTAATTGCTATAGGATTTTATTTACTCAGTGGCGGCAAGAGTACTGACCCTGCTGTGTTTGATACCAAAGAAGTATACAGCACAACTCGCATTACCATTGCACCAATTGTAATTATACTAGGTTTTGTAATTGAGATTTACGCCATCTTTAAAAAAGCAAAATAAGCAGGGGCTTACCGCTTTTTCATCTAATTTATATTCATGCAATTATTTCAAGCAGTTGTTATTGCCATTGTAGAAGGCTTAACAGAATTCTTACCTATTTCTTCTACGGGGCATATGATTATTGCTAGCTCCTTACTTGGTATTGCATCTGATCCATTTACCAAACTGTTTGAAGTATGCATTCAACTAGGTGCTATTTTATCGGTAGTGGTGCTTTATTATAAAAAGTTTTTCCCACTCACCAACTGGAAATTTTATATTAAATTATTAGTGGCCGTTACGCCGGCACTTGCCATTGGATTTGTATTATCTGATGCCATTGATGCGTTATTAGAAAGCCCTAAAACAGTTGCAGTAACCCTGCTATTAGGCGGTATTGTACTTCTATTTGTAGACAATTTATTTAAGGCGCCAACTGTCGAATCAGAAGAGAAAATCACTTTCAATAAAGGATTGATGATTGGATTTTGGCAATGCCTAGCACTCATACCTGGTATGAGCAGAAGTGCTGCTACCATTATTGGTGGTATGCAACAAAAACTAACCCGTAATGTAGCCGCCGAATTCTCTTTCTTTTTAGCCGTTCCAACGATGGCTGCTGCCACTGGTTATAAACTACTTAAGGCTTATAAAACAACGCCAGATATCCTACTCAACAAAGAAAATCTAATCCTATTAGGGGTTGGTAATTTAGTCGCTTTTATAGTAGCGCTTCTAGCCATTAAATTTTTTATTGGATTCTTACAAAAGCATGGCTTTAAACTCTTTGGATGGTACCGCATCATTGCTGGCATTACGCTTCTTACACTTATCTACACGGGTATCTTAAAATAATTGGACGGCTGCTTTTGTTTTGTACTTGAAGCCCTTATCTTTAAGAAAATAAAAACGACCCGATGCAAACTGCACCGAAAAAAGTAATTAATGGTTGGGCCATGTATGATTGGGCCAATAGTGTATATAACCTTGTTATTACTTCCACCATTTTTCCTGCATATTACGAAGCTGTTACTGGCGATGATAACGCAGCAACAACTGTTGATTCAGTAACATTATTTGGAAGAACATTTGTAAATACAGCACTTTACAATTACGCCCTTGGTGTTGCATTTGTAATTGTTGCGCTCATGAGTCCCGTACTATCTTCTATTGCCGATTATAAAGGCAATAAAAAAAGTTTCTTGTTTTTCTTTTCTACCATGGGTAGTATCGCTTGTAGCGCACTTTACTTTTTTGATAGCAGCAATTTACTATATGGCCTCTTATGTATGATTGTAGCTTGTGTAGGATTTTGGAGTAGCCTTGTGTTTTACAATTCATACCTCCCTGAAATTGCCGCTCCCGAAGATCAAGACAGGGTAAGTGCTAGAGGCTTTGTAATGGGTTATATTGGAAGTGTGATTTTACAAATCATTTGTTTTGTATTTGTGTTAAAGCCAGATCTTTTTGGTATCACAACAGGTAAGGCTTCGCAACTATCTTTTTTACTAGTAGGTATTTGGTGGTGGGGTTTTGGACAGTGGGCATTAAGACGTTTACCTAAAGGAAAGCCTGCTACAAAAAATCATTCGGGCAATATTTTTACGGGCGGTTATAAAGAATTACACAAAGTATGGAAACTACTTACCCATATGCCAGTACTTAAAAGATTTTTAGGCGCCTTTTTCTTTTATAATATGGGCGTGCAAACCGTTATGTTAGCAGCAACACTTTACGGAAAAAGCGAACTTAACATTCCAACTACTAATTTAATTATTGCCATATTGATTATTCAGTTAGTAGCGATCCCAGGTGCTTATGCTATTGCCAAGCTTTCAAAAAAAATAGGGAATTTTACCACCCTTATGATTACCGTATCTATATGGGTGGTGATGTGTATCATGGGCTATCTACTTCCAAGAGATGGTGTCATGCAATTTTATGCACTTGCTACATGCGTTGGCTTTATTATGGGTGGCATACAATCGCTGAGCAGAAGCACGTATGCCAAACTGATGCCTGACACACCTGATACAACTTCTTACTTTAGCTTTTATGATGTAACCGAAAAAATTGCCATTGTGATTGGTATGTTTAGTTTTGGTTTTATCAATGAAATGACAGGCTCGCAAAGAAATTCAATACTTGTACTGATTGTATTTTTTGTGATTGGGTTTATTCTTCTTGGTATTGCAGCTAAGGCTAATAAACTACACGCTTCAAAAGCAAACTAGCTACATGAAACTATACTCGGTTAATGCTGGAAATTTTAAATTAGACGGTGGCGCCATGTTTGGCGTGGTGCCAAAAAGTATTTGGAATAGAACCAATCCAGCAGATGAAAACAATATGTGCAGTTGGACGATGCGCTGCCTACTTATAGAAGACGGAGACCGTTTGATACTTGTAGACAACGGCATGGGCGACAAACAAGATGCTAAATTTTTTGGTCACTACTATTTACATGGGAATGATACCCTAGAAAAATCTTTAGCAAAGCATGGTTTTACGCCGAGTGATATCACCGATGTTTTTTTAACCCACTTGCATTTTGATCACTGCGGCGGATCTATAAAAAAAGACGGCGACAAATTAATCCCTGCCTTTAAAAATGCAAAGTACTGGAGCAATGAAGCGCACTGGAACTGGGCTACCGTTCCCAATGAGCGTGAAAAAGCTTCTTTTTTAAAGGAAAATATATTACCTATTCAGGCGTCGGGTCAACTATCATTTATAGATGCCCCTGCTACTCATTTTACAAGCAACGGTTTACTTAACAGCGTTTCTTTTGCAAATAATATAGACATCCGCTTTGTGCACGGGCACACCGAAAAAATGATGCTACCTCAAATTCATTACAAAGGACATACCATTGTTTATATGGCCGATTTACTACCATCAGTCGGGCATTTGCCATTACCGTATGTAATGTCTTATGATATGTTTCCTTTGACAACCCTCACCGAAAAGAAATCTTTTTTACAAGAGGCTTTTGAAAAACAGTATGTGCTCTTTTTTGAACACGACGCTGTGCACGAATGCGTAAAACTTATACAAACAGAAAAAGGGATTAGAGCCGGCGAAGCCTTTACACTAGCAGATTTATAGATAGTGTTGTTATAATACGTCTCAACCCTACCTCGCTTTAACCAGCGAACTTAATGGATAGCGGAGGTTTTTAAAACTCATCATATCTGCTTTAATACTTCCTACAATAATGGAACTTTCGATACG
>JAGNTI010000073.1 GCA_017987615.1 Sediminibacterium sp.
TATTCACCAATACACCGTAAGAAATGGCATTGTTTAGGCGGTAGCTGATTAGTTTCATGGAAGATAAATTGTGAAAAACGAAGGTAAAATAATAATTTATTTTATACTAATAATTGTTAGTATTGCAGCGGAATAAATACACTGTTATGCCAATATACCATAGTTTAGGTCAAATTCCTGCAAAACGTCATACCGTTTTCAGAAAACCGGATGGTGCACTCTATGCCGAAGAACTCGTTTCTACCGAAGGTTTTTCAAGTATGTATTCATTGGTGTATCACACACATCCACCTACCATTGTTAAGGAGCTTGGCACGCCTTATTCGGTAGAGCCAAAAATTGCAAGAGAAAAACATTTAAAACATACCAGTTTACTTGGTTTTAATATCAAGCCTGAAAAAGATTATTTAGAGAGTCGAAAAATTGTATTGGTAAATTCAGATTTACAAATTTCACTCGCAGCTCCAACGGAGTCGATGACTACTTATTTTTATAAAAATAGTCAGGCTGACGAAGTGCTTTTTATTCATAAAGGTTCGGGCACTTTAAAAACTGGATTTGGTAAAATATATTTCAAGTATGGCGACTATATTGTAGTGCCTCGTGGTACGATTTATCAGATTGAATTTAATGATGCAGACAACCGCTTGTTTATCATTGAAAGTTTTAGTCCCATACATTTTCCAAAAAGATATCAGAATAAATATGGTCAACTGATGGAGCACGCCCCTTTTTGTGAGCGTGACATTGTAAGACCAACCAATTTGGAAACTTTTGATGAAGCTGGTGATTTTAAAGTGCTTATCAAAAAACAGGGTTTAATCTATCCGTACACCTATGGCACACATCCTTTTGATTTTATTGGATGGGATGGATACCATTACCCTTGGGCTTTTTCGATTCATAATTTTGAACCTATTACAGGTCGTGTGCATCAGCCACCACCCGTGCATCAAACTTTTGAAGCGCACAATTTTGTGATCTGTTCTTTTGTGCCGCGTAAATACGATTACCATCCACAGGCTATTCCAGCGCCATACAACCATAGTAATATTGATAGTGATGAAGTGTTGTATTATGTAGATGGTGATTTTATGAGCAGAAAATCTGTGGTGCAAGGTCAAATAACACTTCATCCGGGAGGTATCCCACATGGTCCGCATCCGGGCACTGTAGAAAATTCTATTGGTAAAGAAAAAACCGAAGAACTAGCGGTTATGATTGATCCATTCAAGCCACTGATGTTAACCGAAGATGCCATTGCTATCGAAGATGAAAGTTATCACAAGAGTTGGCAACATAACATCGAATAAGTAATAAGAATTAAATTTTTATATGAGCACAGATTTTTTACCCTTAATGGGAACAGACTATGTAGAGTTGTATGTAGGTAATGCAAAACAGGCTGCACATTTTTACAAAACAGCATTTGGATTTCAGAGCTATGCGTATAGTGGTCCTGAAACTGGCGATAAAGAAAAAGTATCCTATGTACTGATTCAAAATAAAGTAAGACTTGTTTTAACAACACCACTACATCCAGAAGGGTCTATTGCCGAGCATGTAAACAAACATGGAGATGGTGTTAAAGCAGTTGCTTTAATGGTTAACGATGCCGCAGATGCATTTGAGCAAACCGTAAAGCGTGGTGCAAAGCCATACATGGAGCCTACTACACGTGAAGACGCGGATGGTAAAATTGTAATGAGCGGTATTCATATTTATGGCGATACGGTTCATTTATTTATTGAGCGGAAAGATTATAAAGGCACATTTATGCCTGGTTTTAAACCATGGGAAAGCCACTACAATCCATCCGATGTAGGGCTTCAATACATTGACCATTGCGTAGGGAATGTGGGTTGGAATCAAATGAATACCTGGGTTTCATTTTATGAAGATGTAATGGGTTTTAAAAATATTTTGACTTTTGATGACAAGCAAATTTCTACCGAGTACTCTGCACTCATGAGTAAGGTAATGAGTAATGGAAATGGTTTTGTGAAATTTCCAATTAACGAACCAGCGGAAGGCAAGAAAAAATCTCAGGTAGAAGAATACCTCGATTTTTATAAGGATGCAGGTGTGCAACACATCGCGATTGCCACACAGGATATTATTACTACCGTTTCTGCACTTAGTGATAGAGGGGTAGAGTTTTTAAAAGTGCCTAATACCTATTACGATCAGTTGTTAGACCGTATTGGCCCAATCGATGAAGACCTAGAGCCGTTAAGAAAACTAGGTATACTTGTAGACCGTGATGATGAAGGATACCTACTTCAAATATTTACAAAGCCGGTAGAAGATAGACCTACCTTATTTTTTGAAATCATTCAGCGCAAAGGTGCTAAATCATTTGGTGCGGGAAACTTTAAAGCATTATTTGAAGCCCTCGAAAGAGAACAAGAATTAAGAGGAAACTTATAATTTAATAATCTTTTTTACAATGCCATTTCTGGGATGTCTCCATTAATAAGGAGCTTTCCAGCAGTGGCATTTTTTATTTGTTCAATTGATACACCCGGTGCTCTTTCGATTAGTACAAATCCGCCTTCTGGTGCAATATCAATAACTGCTAATTCTGTTACAATTCTTTTAACGCAGTTTTTTCCAGTGAGGGGTAAATCGCATTTAGCTAGTAGTTTACTTTCACCTGCTTTATTTACATGTTGCATGGCTACAATAATATGTTTTGCAGATGCAACTAGGTCCATCGCGCCGCCCATACCTTTTACCATTTTCCCCGGAATTTTCCAGTTGGCAATGTCTCCGTTTTCAGAAACTTCCATCGCACCAAGTATGGTTAAGTCAATTTTTTTAGAATGAATCATGCCAAAACTCATCGCAGAATCAAAAGAGCTAGCACCCGGAAGTGCTGTAATGGTTTGCTTGCCTGCATTGATTACGTCAGGGTCTACAGCATACTCTTTTGGGAAAGGTCCAACGCCGAGTAAGCCATTTTCGCTTTGGAAGCAAACGTTGATGCCTTCGTGCAAATAGTTGGCTACAAGTGTTGGAATACCAATGCCTAAATTAACATAGGTATTGTTTTTTACTTCTTTAGCAATTCTTTTTGCGATGCCTTCTTTATCTAACATAAAAATTTATTTACTGGTGGTGCGTTTTTCAATTCTTTTCTCATAATTTTTTCCTTCAAAAATTCGGTGCACATAAATACCGGGTGTATGAATTTGATCGGGATCTAGCATGCCTGGTTCTACAAGCTCTTCTACTTCTGCAATGGTAATTTTACCAGCCATTGCCATGAGTGGATTAAAATTGCGCGCCGTACTTTTAAAAATTAAATTTCCATCGGTATCGCCTTTCCAAGCTTTTACAATAGCAAAATCTGCATTAAAAGCAGTTTCCAATAAATATTCCTTGCCATCAAAAATTCTTGATTCTTTACCGGCCGCCACTTCTGTTCCAACACCAGCGGGTGTATAAATGGCTGGCATGCCATAACCTGCAGCCATGCATCTAAATGCTAAGGTTCCTTGCGGAATAAGTTCAACTTCTAATTCACCAGAAAGTAATTGTCTTTCAAACTCTTCGTTTTCGCCAACATAAGACGAAATCATTTTTTTTACTCTTTTTTGTTGGAGTAAAAGGCCAATACCAAAATCATCAACACCCGCATTGTTTGAAATGCAGGTTAAATTGGTTGTTCCTTTTTCTAAAATAGCTTGGATACAATTTTCAGGAATACCGCAAAGGCCAAAGCCACCTAACATTAGGGTGCTGCCATCTGTTATGTCTGCGACGGCGGCTGCGGCGTCTGTTACAAGTTTATAAATCATTGTAAAAATTGATTGATGAAGTCAATATCAAAATTACCCCTTTTCATGAATACTAACAATTATTAGTATAGGTAGCCATAACTGTCGTAATATGTGTTGCCCCATCCCAAAAAACGACACTTCAGTGTATTTTTAGATTGTTTATGTACGCATTGTTATTTACATTGGGGGATAGAATAAACCCATTATGAAAAAGCAGTTATCTTTTATTGTAAGCTTGTTTTTGTTTTGTGCGAGCATGGCACAAATTCATAAAATGCCAGCGTACCCATTGGTAACGCACAATCCTTATTTTAGTATTTGGTCTTTTTCGGATGAAGTTCAAAAATCAACTACTAGACACTGGACAGGGTATGATCAGGGCTTAATTGCTTATGCAAAAGTGGATGGGGTGCAATATCAAATTTTAGGAGATATGCAACTTCCTAGTTCGCCAATAGCGGCTGTTGGTGAGGCTGAACCAGTAAACTGCTTATATACTTTTGAAACACCTGTTGCTGGATGGCAACAAGAAAAATTTGAAACCACCAATTGGAAAACCGGTAAGCTCCCATTTGGTAAAGGTTGGGACAATGATTTTGCAACTGCATGGGATACCAAAGAAATTTGGGTGCGCAGAACCTTCAATTACGATGGTGCAAATATTGACTACTTACTTGCTAAACTTAGGTACGACGAAGATGTAGAAATATACCTGAATGGTAATAAAATTTATAGTTGTGGCAACTGTTATGTCACTTCTGTTAAAAACTATCCATTAGAAGAAGCTATTAAAATGTATTTGCACAAAGGTGAAAATACAATAGCCATGCATTGCATTAATACGCAGGGTTATGCATGGTTGGATGCCGGACTCTATGCACAAAAAAAATTCACAAACATACTGCAAGCAAAACAGGAAGATGTTACGGTAACTGCAACTAAAACCAGCTACCGTATGCTTTGTGGCGCTGTTAATGTTACTATAGATTTTCTATCGCCACTATTAGCGAATAATATCGACATACTTTCTAGGCCCTTATCTTATGTTAGTTTTACCTCTAGTGCTACTGATAATAAAAAGCATGATATTCAAATTTTGTTTGGCGTAAGTGCCTCGGTAGCAAAAGACAGGTCTTCACAAATTGAAAAAACTACGGCTGGCAGTATAAATAACATTAAATATTTAAAAACGGGTGTAGCAGATCAAAAAATCTTATCAAAATCGGGTGACGATTTGCGTATCGATTGGGGCTACGCTTATTTGTCTACTGCAAGTGCAACGGCTACTTTAGTAAATCAAAGTAGTAGTGATTTGCTTCAAGAAATTGCTGGTGTTTCAGAAAACACAAAAGTACCAGATAATTATCTGACAGTTCAATTACACCAAAAGATTGGTCCAACTGGCACTACAAGTGACAGGGTTATGCTTTCTTATGACGAAATAAAATCGGTTCAATACTTTGGTGAAAACCTGGATCCTTGGTGGAAAAAGAAATATAAAAGCATGGAGCAGCTTATAAGTGTTGCTGCCACAGATTATACGAGGGTAGCTACTTTATGTGATGCATTTGACAAAAAATTATACGGCAGTGCTACAAAAAGTGGCGGTACTGCATATGCAGCTTTATGCGTTACGGCTTATAGACAATCACTAGCTGCACACAATACCATTAGAGGACCAAAGGATCAACTTTTGTTTCCTCAAAAAGAAAACTATAGCAACGGATCTATTTGGACAGTAGACGTTACCTATCCATCTGCGCCACTCGCTTTATTATACAATCCCGAATTATTAAAAGGAATGGTTGCTCCTTTAATTGAATATTCCGAAACCGGTAAATGGAAAAAACCATTTCCAGCGCACGATTTAGGAACCTATCCGCTTGCAAATGGACAAACCTATCCAGCAGATATGCCTGTAGAGGAAGCAGGTAATATGATTTTATTAACGGCTGCAATATGTAAAGCAGAAAATAATATTTCTTTTGCAAAACCACATTGGAAAGTACTATCTGAATGGGTTAATTTTTTAGTAAACGATGGTCTTGACCCTGTCAATCAACTTTGTACCGACGATTTTGCTGGTCACTTATCTCGCAATGCAAACCTTTCAATTAAAGCCATTGTAGGTATCGGTGCTTACGCACAAATGGCAAATAAAATGGGCATGCCAGCTGTTGCAGCAAAGTATAACGCTATTGCGAAAGACTATGCAAATAAATGGTTAAGCCTGGCATCAGTGGGTGATCATTACGCATTAACTTTTGACAAAGGCAATACCTGGAGTCAGAAATATAATTTAGTGTGGGATAAATTATTGAATCTACAATTGTTTTCGGAAGAAGTGTATAAAAAAGAGATTGCTTATTATTTAACCATTCAAAATAAATATGGACTTCCGCTAGATAGTAGAAAAACATATACTAAAAGTGATTGGGTAATTTGGACGGCTAGCATGGCTGCTAGTCAAAAAGATTTTACTACTCTTATGCACCCTATTTATTTATATGCAACCGAAACATCATCTAGGGTTCCTATCAGCGACTGGCATGAAACCCTTACTGGAAAACAAGTAGGTATGCAGGCGCGTAGTGTAGTAGGTGGGTATTTTATGAAATTATTAGTTGACCATTGGAAACAAAAATAGAAACATGAAACATTTAGAAGGATTAATTGCTGCTCCGTTTACACCATTTCATAAAGATGGATCTTTACATCTTGAACTAATTCCCACTTACTACCAAATGCTGCAAAGTAATAAAGTAACTGGTGCATTTATTTGTGGCTCAACAGGAGAAGGCGTTTCATTGACACTCGAAGAAAAAAAGTTGGTGATGAAGGCTTGGGCCACTGCGGTGGGTGATAATCCAAATTTTACTGTGATTCCATTTTTAGG
>JAGNTI010000074.1 GCA_017987615.1 Sediminibacterium sp.
TCGGCGGATACTACTTTTTATATTATTGCCCTCTATTTTGGAAGCGTGGGCATCAAGAAAGTACGATATGCAATATGGGCAGGTGTGTTAGCAGACCTACTAGGCGTAGTGGCCGCTATCTTAATTGGATATGTATTTTTTAGCTAACTTTTTCGCCAGCCATTTCCATTACAATTTTCCATTCGGCGGGCTTAACAGTTTGTACCGATAGTCTACCAAGCCTTACAAGGTCCATATCTTGTAGTTTGGCGTGCGCCTTAACATCTGCAAGCTTTACTGGTTTTTTAAGCTTTTTAAAGGGCTTAAAATCAACTACAAGCCATGCTGGATCAGGGGTGGTAGGATCTTGGTAAGATTCTTTGACTACTTTAGCGATACCTACAATTTCCATGCCCTCGTTGGAGTGGTACCAAAAAGCGAGATCGCCTTTTTTCATGGATCTTAAATTATTGCGGGCGCCATAATTTCTAACGCCATCCCAAAATGTTTGCTTGTCTTTTTCAAACTGATCCCAACTGTATTTGAATGGTTCCGATTTGATAAGCCAGTAATTCATTTTGAAAACTATTTAAGTCGTAAAATATTAAGCTAAATATTATGCTTCGCTTGCAAGTACGTCTGCTAAATGCAGCACTTTTAATCCGGAGTGTTTATGTGTTAAACAACCATCTATATGCATCAGACAGCTCATGTCTGTACTAATAATATATTCGGCACCAGTAGCAGCGGCATTGGTTGTTTTTTGATCCCCCATGGCAATACTAATAGGTTCAAATTTAACGGCAAAGCTACCTCCAAATCCGCAACAGGTTTCTACGTCGTTCATCTCTACAAGCTCAAGTCCTTTAACCTTGCTGAGTAGCTTACGCGGTTCTGTTTTTACATTACACTCTCTGAGTGCAGCACAACTATCATGATAAGTTACCTTACCATTAAAAGTTGCCCCTACGTCATCGATTTTTAAAACGTTGATTAAAAAATCGGAGAGTTCGTAAATACGAGCCGATGTTTTTTTAGCAATATTTATTTGCGCAGAATTTTCGTAAAGTTTACCGTAGTAGTTTCTTACAAAACCGGTACAGCTAGCACTGGGTGCTACAATATAATCTGTACCGTTAAAATCATCTAAAAACTTATCGCAAACACTTTTTGATTCTGACCAAAAACCTGCATTAAATGCGGGTTGGCCACAACAGGTTTGATTGGGGTTGTATTTGACCGTACAGCCAACTTTCTCCAACACTTTTACCATGTTAAACGCTACCTGAGGGTAGAGCTGATCAATAAAGCAAGGAATAAATAACTGTACGTTCATTTATTTATTTTTCACTACCTAAACGGTAGATGTATTTGTCTGCTAAAAAGCCTTTATCGGTTGTAGGATATTTTTCTTTGATTTCTTTGTATAAAGCTAAAGCCTCTGCATTTTTACCAGTAGTTTCTGATAAAAGGGCAGCTCTAAATAGATATTCAGAAGCGTTGCTTTCGTCTTCAGAAAAACTTGCTGCTGCTTTTTTGTAGTAATCAATGGCTTCATCTTTTTTGTTAAGCTCTGCACTCGCATCGCCTAAAGCACCAATCGCTAACATTTGAATTTGCTTAGCGTCTGTAGAAAAGTCTTTTAAGTATTTAATAGCGTTGTTAAAATCGCCAAGTTTTAAATAACTAATACCAGCATAATAACCAGCAATGTTAGATGCTTTAGTGCCACTGTAGTTATTGATAATGTATAAAACACCTTTGTTAACACCGTCGCCATTTAAAACGAGATTTGAAGAATCAAGTGCAAAATATTCTTGCGCCTTAAACATCGCTTCAGATGCTTTTTCTTCTTTAGGTTTAACAATAAATTCTTGGTAACCAAACCAAGCACCTACAGCAACTAAGATGATAGCTGCAGCAGTAGCAAGTTTCTTGCCGCTGTTATTCCAAAAAGCAGCTACACCTGCAAGGTCTTCATTGTTTATATTTTTTACTTCGTTTTCTGACATGGTATTTATTTTCTTGTGATTTTGTAATGTTGATTAGTCTACAATAAACGGATAGTTTTCGTCTAGGTAAACATCTTTTAGAACTTCGCTATCATCTGGCCATGGGCTTTCTTCAGCAAATTTCACACTCTGCTCTACAATGGCATCAATTTTTTGGTCGATGGCTTGTAATTCAGCTTCTGTGCTATATCCGTTTTCTAAAATGGTTTCACGCACTTTAGTAATAGGGTCTTGGTTTTTGTATTCGTCTACCTCTTCTTTACTTCTATATTTTTGCGGATCTGATACAGAGTGTCCTTTGTATCGGTAGGTTTTCATTTCAAGTAAAGTTGGTCCTTCGCCATCTCTACCTCTTTTTACAGCTCTTGCCACACCTTCGTGCACAAGTTCAGGAATCATGCCGTCAATTACATCGGCAGGCATATCGTATGCATCTGCTAATTTATAAATATCGGTTACATTACTTGTACGCTCAATAGAAGTACCCATGGCGTAATTATTGTTTTCACAAATAAATACAACAGGTAATTTCCAAAGCATGGCAAGGTTAAAGGTTTCGTGTAAGATACCCTGACGTGCAGCACCATCACCAAAATAGCAAAGCACAACATTGTTGGTGCCTTTGTATTTTTCAGCGAAAGCTAAACCGCCAGCCGTTCCAATTTGAGCACCCACAATACCATGTCCACCAAAAAAGCGGTGTTCGAGGCTAAAAAAGTGCATGCTACCACCTTTACCCTTAGCACAACCGGTTGCTTTACCATACAATTCAGCCATACAAGCATCGGCAGAAACACCTTTTGCAAGTGCTAAACCGTGGTCACGGTAGGCCGTAATAAACGGATCGTCATGCTGCGTAGCTGTCATACAGCCCGCTGCTATTGCTTCTTGGCCAATGTAAGCGTGGAAAAATCCACGGATCTTACCTGCCATTTTGTACATTTCTTCTGATTTGAGCTCAAACTGGCGAATCAGCTGCATCAGCTCGTACCAGTAGAGGTAGGTTTCTTTTGAAAATTTAGTAGCCACTAGTCAAAATTTTGAGGAGCAAATATACGGGTTAAACATTAAAAATTTAGGCTTCGTTTAGGAACGGATACTTGTAATCCACAGGGGGATTAAAGGTCTCTTTTATCGTTCTGGCACTTAACCAACGGTATAAATTAATAAGGCTACCGGCTTTATCATTGGTCCCAGAGGCACGGGCACCTCCAAACGGTTGTTGCCCTACTACAGCCCCTGTAGGCTTGTCGTTGATATAAAAGTTACCCGCAGCGTGACGTAATTTATTGGTAGCCAGCTCTACAGCAGCTCTATCCTGCGATATAATCGCCCCTGTTAAAGCGTATTTTGAAGTGGTATTTACCAAATCAAGGGTTTTTTCGAAGGCCTCGGCTTTGTAGGTGTAAATGGTTAAAACCGGTCCAAAAATCTCTTCGCACATCGTTACGTACTTTGGATCAGACACTTCAATAACGGTAGGCTCTACAAAATAGCCATCCTTTTTACTGTAATTTCCACCCACAAGTATTTTGGCTTTTGTATCCTTTTTAGCCCTGTCAATATATTTTGCAATGTTGTTAAATGACTTTTCGTCGATAACGGCATTTACAAAATTAGAGAAGTCTTCTACGGTTCCCATTTTCATGGATTGTACCGCAGCTACTAATTTAGTTTTGATAGCAGGGGCCAGGTTGCTAGGGATATATGCCCTTGATGCAGCAGAACATTTTTGACCTTGAAATTCAAAAGCGCCTCTTGCAAGTGCAGTAACAACGGTATCAACATCCGCAGATTTATGCACCATCACAAAATCTTTACCGCCTGTTTCTCCAACAATGCGCGGGTAGGTTTTGTATTTAGGAATGTTTTCACCGATCACTTTCCACATATTATTAAACACACCCGTAGACCCTGTAAAGTGCACGCCCGCAAAATCGGGGTGAGAGAAACAAACTTCACCAACGGTAGGACCGTCTACATAAATTAAATTGATAACACCATCCGGTAAGCCCGCTTCTTTTAAAATACGCATAAACATTTGCGCCGAATAAATTTGTGTGTTGGCAGGTTTCCAAACAACGGTGTTGCCACACATGGCAGCAGAAGTTGGAAGATTACCACCAATTGCTGTAAAATTAAATGGAGTAACAGCTAGTACAAATCCTTCTAATGGACGCCATTCAAGACGGTTGTGCATGCCTGGTGCAGATGCTGGCTGTTGCTTATATATCTCACTTAAAAAGTGCACGTTAAAACGTAAAAAATCGATGAGTTCGCAAGCAGCGTCAATTTCTGCTTGGTACGCATTTTTACTTTGACCAAGCATGGTGGTACCATTAATATGGTAACGGTATTTGGTAGCCAGTAAATCTGCGGCTTTTAAAAATATATGCGCTCTGTTTTCCCATGACATAGCGGCCCAAGCATCTTTTGCTTTGAGCGCTGCATTGACTGCGTCGATAGCATGTTTTTTATTTCCTACATGAAAATAACCAAGGGTATGCGCGCGCTCGTGTGGCGGGTGCATAGCTTCTTTTTTTCCGGTTCTTACAGCCTTACCGCCAATATACATAGGTACATCAATGACCTGTTTTTTTAAAGCGGCCAAGGTTTTTTTGAGGGCAGCACGCTCTGCGCTTCCTGGCGCGTAATTTAATACAGGCTCGTTGGCGGGTTGCGGATAATGAAAAGTTCCAATTGACATGATACTATTATTTATAGTGGTCTATTATTTTTTATTCTGGTAACAAAACAAATTTTGCTTTATTGGCTTCGTTAAAATATTTGTTGGCTAAAGCTTTTGTAGTTGCTACGTCTATCAAATTAATTTTGGCAGGTGCCTGTAAAATTTTAGTTGGATCTGATCCTCTAAAAATAGCTTGCTCTAATTTATAACGCCAGTAGCTATTTTCTTTAACATCGTTTTCTAAACTTCTGGTTTGCTCTGCTTTTACTTTATCAATATTAATTTGCGCAACACCATTTAATTTGGTTTGTTTGATTTCTTCTTCTACTAGTGCAATTAATTTTTCTACATTTTCCGGAGCACAACCAAATCTAACATTGATGCTGTATGATTTTTTAGGCTCTTTATTGATGCCGCCGCTAATGCCTACACCATATACGCCACCTGCATCTTCACGAAGGGTCTCTCTTAATTTGATGCCCATAGCTTTGGTTAATTGATCGAGTTGTAATTCGTCTAGATCACCAACGCTGCTTAAGTTGCCGGTATAAAATAATTGTACACTTGCTTTTGCTTCTTTACCTTTTTTTACTGTTTTTGAAATGTTGCCAGTAGGGTAGGCTGCACCATAATCTTTGTACATTTCTGATTTACCTGTTGAAGGAAGTGATGCGATATAGGTTTCAGTTAATGCTTTTAAGCTATCAAGGTTAACATTACCAACAAACGTAAATACAAACTGACCTGCATTGCTAAAGCGATCTTTAAATATTTCAAAGCTTCTGTCTAAATTAAGTTGGTCAAGCATTTCTACAGTAAGTGGCTTGCGTCTTGGGTTGTAATTGCCCATCACATAACCAACGGTATCTGAAAATACAGATGCTGGGTCGTTGTTTTTGTTGGTTAACTGTACTTTATATTGTTGTAATATAAATTGGAATATTTGAGCGTCTTTACGAGGTGCTACAAAATAACCGTGTAATACTTCTAGTGCAGTCGCTAAATCTTTAGGGCTGCTGCTTCCTGAAAAGCCTTGCATGTATTCGGCAATAGAAGGGTTGATGGCAAAGTTTTTACCAGCAAACATTTTTTGCATACTCTGGAAATCGATACTGCCCATACCGCCATACGCAGCTACGATGGCAGCGTTGGATGCATTTACAAAATCTGCATCTGAATATAAAGAGGATCCACCCCAGCTGATAGCCGAAAACTGAATCTCATCATTTTTAAAGGCAGTAGGCTTAACAATCACTTTGGCGCCATTGGATAAGGTCCAAACGCGTGTACCAATGCTGTCGTATTTATTTTCTGAAACAATTTTACCAGCAACAGGCGCTTTTGGTAATAGTGGTCCTGAAGCTACTTTATCTTGGTAAGGGCTAAGTTTAGCAATAGGTTTAGCAAGTATGGCTTTGATACCCGCTTCCGTCATTAAGTTGGCTTTTTCTTTTTCAGGAGCTAGCACTAAAACAGTTTTACCTGTTACGTTAAGCCACTGATTGATAAGTGCGTTTACTTCCTGTAAAGCAATGGTAGGAAGGTAGCGCTGGTACATTTCAAATTCTTTTTCGATACCAGGGATCGCTTCACCCTTTAAAAAGTTGCGTACGTATTCTTGTAAAATTTGAACCGATTTTGTTTTGTCTTTTTCTTTGAAAGAGTTTTCCATACGAGACATTACGTTTTTAACCGCTCTATCTAGTTCTGATTGAACAAAGCCATACTGCTTTACTCTTTCATTTTCAGTTAAGATGGCATTAAACGCCGCATCCATTTCTTTAGCTGTTTTAGGAACGGCTAAAAGGGTAAAAGCGTCTTTGTCTCCCAAAAATTCGCCGTAGCTACTGCTAGCAAATAAAAATGGCGCTTCTGGTTTTTGAGAAAGTTCGTCTAGACGGCTACTCATCAT
>JAGNTI010000075.1 GCA_017987615.1 Sediminibacterium sp.
AAATTCATGAAAACAAAGAGCAAATCGAAATCTCTAGAGCTTACGAAAAAATGCCTAATCCTGCTATTTTAGCAACCCAAGAATTTATGGAAGGCAAAGTGTATTACAGAAAAAACGAAGAGAACGACTTATTCCGTTAATTCAATCATCCTATTCTATACAAAAAGACAGTTTTTTAACTGTCTTTTTTTGTTAATTTAGAGTATCCTATTTGACCTGCTATGAAGTTTGCAAACACACTACTTACTTTGTTATTTGTTGCTGTTTTTTCGGGCGCTAATGCGCAGGAACTCCAGGCTAGGGTAACGGTGTTATCCAATAGGGTGGCAACCACTGTTGACCGTAAAATATTTACAACGCTTCAAACGCAGTTAACAAACCTACTCAACAATAGAAAGTGGACCTCTGATATTTATAGGCCTCAAGAAAAAATTGAGTGTAGTTTTATATTAAACATTGAGTCGATAGTTGAAACCAATGTATACAAGGCCACTTTAAGTATTCAAGCGGCCAGACCTGTTTATGGTTCTACTTATAAAGCCAGTATGGTTAATTTTCAGGACCCCGATGTAACTTTTAAATACCAAGAATTTCAACCCCTCGAATTTAATGAAGCAAGGGTGCAAGGTACAGATGCAGGCATCGCTAATTTGCCCGCTATTTTTGCTTATTACGCCTACATGATGATTGGTCTTGATTACGATTCTTTTGCGCTCAAAGGCGGTGAATTGTATTTTAGAAAAGCGCTTAATATTGTGAACAACGCACCCGAAGGGAAAGGTATTCAGGGGTGGAAAATGTTTGACGGACTGCGCAACCGTTTTTGGCTCGTTGAAAACGTAACCAATGCACGCAACAACGTAATTCATGATGTATTTTATGGGTATTACAGAAATGGGTTGGATCATTTGATCGACAACGAGGTGCTTGCGCAAAGCTCTATACTTGCAACCCTGATTCAACTGCAAGCATTTGCGCAGGACAATCAAAATAGTATGATTCAGCAGTTTTTTTTACAAAGTAAATTCGCAGAATTATCCGGTATTTTTAAAAAGGCAAAAGCAGAGGACCGGTTAAAAGCCACCGAATTACTTTCGGTACTTGATCCTACCAATGCACCAAAATATAAAGAAGCACTTCAATGATTAAGCGACTAATATATCTATTTGCTATAGTGCTACTTGTAGCGTGTAATAACGGGACGCCTAAAAATGTACTGCCTGTAAACACCATGAAAGTGGTTATGTTTGATATGCTTAAGGCCGATGAATGGTATGCCCGAAAACTAGTAGGGGATACGCTTATGTTAAAAGTAAAAGAAGACATTCCTTTGTATGAGCAGGTATTTGCAGTGCATAAGCTTACTAAAAAACAGTTTTTTGATAGCTATCATTATTACGAGGCGCACCCTGTGGCGTATAAAGAGTTAGTAGATTCTTTAGAGTCATATGCCAACTTGGAAAAACTAAAAACCTTAAAAAAATAAACAATATTTATTTTCACTTGTTACAATAAAAAACAAAAACATATGAGTTTAACAACCGGCACCACAGCACCTAATTTTAGTTTATTTGACACCGATAAAAATTTGGTTCATTTAGCAGATCAAAAAGGCAAGAACGTAGTTTTATTGTTTTTTCCTTTAGCATTTACTGGCGTTTGCACCACAGAGCTTTGTTCTATCAGAGATAATATTGCAGTGTACAACAACACCAGTGCAACTGTGTTTGGCGTTTCTGTAGATTCTTTATTTGCCCTTGGCAAGTTTAAAGAAGAGCAAAATCTAAATTTCCCTTTGTTGAGTGATTTTAACAAAGATGCTGCTAAGGCATTTGGTGTTTTATACGATGTATTCCCAGCTTTTGAAATGCAAGGTGTTAGCAAGCGCGCTGCCTTTGTAATTGATAAAGAAGGTGTTATTCAGTACGCCGAAGTATGTCCTACACCTGGTGATTTGCCAAACTTTGCGGCTATTCAGGAAACCCTTGCAAAACTAGCTTAATCTAGTTTTACGTATCTTTGTTCTAATTAGGTACAATCAATGACCAAAAGGAACTTACTTATACTATCTATTTTATATACCATTACTACCGGTTTTGTGCCTGGTAGTAATGGTTATTATGATTCCTTTTTTAATGCGCCTAGTACTTCTAAAGTATTGCGTTTTTTCCCCAACCCAGCTACTACAGTTATCAATTTTGAATTTGATAAATCGGTGGAGTCTACAAGCGTAATCGCGATCTATAGTTTCTACGGAAAAAAAATGGGCGAGCAGCGTTTATCCAACAAAAAAGTAAGCTTTGTTTTAGACGAAAATTACACGCGCGGCTTGTATGTTTTCCAACTACGCGACCAGGCAGGTAGACTTATTGAGTCTGGTAAATTTCAAGTTAGTAAGTAATATATTTCCCTTACTTATTTATCCGTTACTTCTACAATTAAAAATTTCAAATAGTTGGTATTTTCCATGCCCCAAATAATAGGGTGATCAGACGCTTGCGCTTGAAATGTGACTTGTCTAATTTTTTTGCGCGCATCTTTTGCTGCCATTTCAATGGTTTGCAAAAAGAGTTCGGGTTGCACTAAATTGGTACAACTAGACGTCACTAAAAAACCTCCATTTCTAATTAATTTCATACCGCGCAAATTAATTTCTTTGTACCCGGTAATGGCCTTTTGAATACTTTCTCTACTCTTAGTAAACGCAGGCGGGTCAAGCATTACAACGTCATACTGTCTGCCATCTTTGCCCCATTGCTTCAGTACATCAAAAGCGTTCATCGCTTCAAACTTGCAGATATCTGCAAGGCCATTTAGTGCCGCATTTTTATTGGCTTGCGTTACTGCGTTTTCTGAAATATCTAAACCCAACACTGATTTAGCACCATAATGTGCTGCGTGAATTTCAAAAGTTCCTGTATACGTAAATGCACCTAAAACGTCTGCGCCTTTTACAATATTTTGAATGGCTTTTCGGTTGTCTTGTTGGTCTAAAAAGTATCCCGTTTTTTGACCATTTTCTATGTCTACATGAAAGCGTAATCCGTTTTCATTAATAATAATGTTTGTATCAAATGGCTCCGATAAAAAACCTTTTATTTGGGTAAGTCCTTCGAGTTCTCTTACCGGCACATCGTTTCTTTCGTAAATACCTTTTGGCGTAAAAATGGTATTAAGCGCTTCCACAATGGCGGGCTTCCAATGGTCCATGCCTAATGACAAGGTTTGTAAAACAAAATAGTCATTGAACTTATCAATAATAAGGGCAGGCATTTGATCTGCTTCTCCAAAAACCAAACGACAGTTTTCGGTGTAGCCAATTTTTTGGCGGTAAGCCCAGGCTTCTGCAATTCTGCGGTGAAAAAAGGCCGCATCAATGGTTTCTGGCTTTCTGGTGAGTAAGCGTACTAAAATCTGGGATTTTGGGTTAATATAGCCCCTGCCTGCAAATTTTCCATCGGCATAATGAACATCTACGGTAGCAGCTGGCTCGATAGGGCCGTCAATTTTGTCTACTTCATTGCCAAATACCCAAGGGTGACCATTTGCGATACGCGCCGCAATCTTCTTTTTTAGAAACAACTTTGTCATGTCTGCGAAGATAAGGCGGATTAATCTGCCAATTTTTCCCTTTTCTTTGCAACGGCAAAATTTTTGCCATATAGATGGGGTAAAACAATAAGCAATTCTTATGGAAGAGTCAATACCAAACGAAATGGAGCAAAATATTGAAAATGAGCTCAATGCCGACGAAAATGTGCCTGGAACGGAGCATTTAAACGAGCCTGTAGCCGAGGAAGATCCGATAACCAAGCTTGAGGCCGAACTACAGGAGCAAAAGGACAAATACCTGCGTTTAATGGCAGAGTTTGATAATTACAGAAGAAGAACCTCTAAAGAGCGTTTAGAACTTATTCAAACGGCTGGCAAAGACGTTATTGTATCAATGCTTGATTTGCTAGATGATTGCGACCGTGCCGAAAAGCAGTTGCAAAGTTCTGATGATATCGCGGTTCAAAAAGAAGGCATTCAACTTGTTTTTAATAAATTGCGATCAACCATGCAATCTAAAGGCGTTAAAGTGATGGAGAGTATCCATGAGGATTTTGATGTAGAAAAGCATGAAGCCATTACTGAAATTCCTGCACCAACCGAAGACTTAAAAGGAAAAGTAATTGATGATGTGATTAAAGGGTATTATTTAAATGATAAAATTATCCGCTTTGCAAAAGTGGTGGTAGGAAAATAAATGCGCAATGGCAAAAAGAGATTTTTACGAAATATTAGGGGTATCTAAATCTTCATCTGCTGATGAAATAAAAAAAGCATACCGTAAAGTGGCGATGCAATATCACCCAGACAGAAATCCAGGTGATAAAGAAGCAGAAGATAAATTTAAAGAAGCTGCAGAAGCCTATGAGATTTTAAGTGACGCTGATAAAAAAGCAAAGTATGACCGTTTTGGTCATAATGCTTTTGGTCCGGGAACGGGTGGTGGCGCTTCTCATAGCTCTAATATGGATGATATCTTTAGCCAGTTTGGAGACATGTTTGGTGACGATGCTTTTGGTTCATTTTTTGGCGGCGGTGGAAGATCAAGAGGTGGTGGAGGTAGAGCCGCAAGAGGACAGCGCGGAAGCAATTTGCGCATTAAAATCAAATTGAATTTTGAGGAGATTGCAAAGGGCGTTAATAAAAATGTAAAAGTAAAAAAGCATGTTACTTGTACCGGTTGCGGTGGTAATGGTGCTAAAGATAAAAACAGCGTTCAAACATGTAGTTCATGTGGTGGTAGTGGACAGGTTCGTAAATTGACCAATACCTTTTTAGGTCAAATGCAAACTGTTACTACTTGTTCGTCTTGTAATGGAGAAGGAACAACTGTTACTGCTAAATGCGGCACGTGTAAAGGTGAGGGTAGAATGTATGGCGAAGAAACCATTTCTATCGATATCCCAGCAGGTGTGCAAGAAGGCATGCAATTAAGCATGAATGGAAAAGGGAATGCTGGTGAAAGAGGAGGAAGTCCTGGCGATTTGATTATACAAATTGAAGAGGAAACGCATCCAGAATTACAACGTGATGGACTCAATGTAGCATTTGATTTACACTTGAATTTTGTAGATGCTGTATTTGGAACACAGGTTGAAGTGCCAACCATTGATGGTCGTGCAAAAATTAAAATTCCAGCAGGAACACAAAGCGGTAAGATATTTAGGCTCAAAGGAAAAGGGTTCCCAGAAGTGCAAGGTTATGCAAAAGGAGACCAGCTCATTTATGTAAATATTTGGACGCCACAGGCCGTAACTGACGAAGAAAAAGCCATGCTAGAAAAACTCCAGTCAAGTGATAATTTTAAGCCTAATCCTAGTAAATCGGATAAGAGCTTTTTTGACAGAGTAAAGGAAGCCTTTAATTAATCTGCATAGAATTTTAGAGTGTTGGTTTATTCTGCAAGTTTGTAAATATCCTTGCTGTTTCTGCCATATCCATCATAGTCTAATCCGTAGCCTAGTACAAATTTATTAGGGATTGAAAAGCAACAATAATCGATAGGTACTTCAAAGACCGTAGCATCAGGCTTGTGCAGTAATACGCCAATTTTAAGGGATGCAGGCTGTTGGTTATGCAGTTGAGGCAAAAAGGTATGAAGTGTTTTGCCGGTATCAATAATGTCTTCTAAAACAATGATATGTCTGTTGGTAAGGTCTATGTCTAGGCCTATTGCTGTTATTACTTGTCCGGTTGAGGTAGTGCCTTTATAAGAAGCGAGTTTGATAAAACATATTTCTGCTTCTATGGTAATGGATTTAAACAAATCGGAAGCAAACATGAAGGAGCCGTTTAATACTGCAATAAACAAAGGTTTTTTGCCTGCGTAATCGGTATTAATTTCATTTGCTAGTGCAGCAATCTTTTCTTGGATAAGTGCTTCAGGTAAAAATATTTCGAAACTTTTTCCGTGTAGTTGAATCGTAGACATATCCTTATTTTTTCTTTCCTTTTTTAGATTTTTTAGTTTTTTTGGTGCTCGGTTTTGAAACCACCTCTGCTCTCAATTTGATTTTTTGTCCGGCTGGTAAAATACTGTCTTTTGCAATAGGTGCATTGAGTGCAAGTACTGAACTTAATAGTACACCTTCTTTTTGGGCAATGCTGTAAATTGTTTCAGTCCCTATTGTGGTATGGCTTTCAGAAGCACCATATTTCTGTTTCTTTTCAATAAATAAAATACGGTCTTGGTCTAAAATATTCATTTCAGCAAGTTCATTGTATTCAAACAATTTGCTTAAACTAATTTTTTGTTGGCTTGCAATAGCAAGTAGTGAACTTCCTTTGGTTGCAACAATGGCCTTGGTATGATTGATAGTTACTTTGGTGTTTTCTAGTAAACTTACATGAGTAGTAGGCGCAGGCGTTGGAGTAGGAGCAGGAGCAGGAGCAGGTGCAGGTGAAACCTCTTTGGTTGGTTCAGGTATTACTTCCTTAGTTGGTGCTGGCGATACTTCTTTAGTTGGTGCAGGTTGAACAACTGGAGTCGCCGTATTGGT
>JAGNTI010000076.1 GCA_017987615.1 Sediminibacterium sp.
ACGTAGGTGACACTTGCATAATGCGTTGCATTGTTAGCTAGAATCACAAAATCTTTTTGATTATTGCTTAAAAACTTGCTACCTGTTTTAGCTTTAATAGAATCCAGTTTTCCGCTTTGTAATCCAACTTCAAAATAACCTTTTGAAACATCTCCCTTGTAGGTAAACACTTTGTTATAAATTAAATTGTTGCGGAGGTTTGAGTATGTTTCTTGTATGTTATTTACACCTAATTCTTGATTTTTCATTCTTGATTGAGCTTTGATATACTCTTTAATTTTTTGAGTAATCACTTGGTTTTTTATAAGTCTAAAACCTCCAGCATTTTTTAATTGATCGATAGTGCCATCTGCATATTGTAAAGTAATCTCTAAACAAAGTGCTTGTTCACTTAATATATAGGCGCTGTCAGCATATTTTTCTATCCAATCATCTTTGTATACAAGATTGGAAAAGTCAATTAATTTGTCGAAAAACATCTGCATATTCGCTGCTTTAATGGTTATATCTGCCGAGTCGATTTTTAAATCTGACACCAAACTAACCAAGTAGTCATGTTCTTTGTGGCGCTCTGTTCTATATTCTAAATAAGATTCTGCTAGAAAGCCTGCAAATACTGCACAAAAAAGCATTAAAAATTCGGTAACGTATTCTTTCCAATTTTTTGGCTTATGACTGTGGTGATGTACTTCCATTATTTATTTTTAGTGTTGATATTTAGGCTCTATCAATTTTAATAATGCTGCTCCTTGATCCCTTAGTTCCATTTGAAATCTTAATCCCACCCAAATCTTTTCTTCTCTAGCATACCATATCTTACCTAATGTTTTCATTTGTTCGGGTGTTAATTTTGTAGTTTCTATCTCTTTTTTTATTTCAGATGCGTATATTTTATAATTTTTATATCGCCCAGGATGAAATAAAGTATCATGCTTAGTTACTTTTTCTAAATAATCATCATTCTTGTATTTAAAAAAAGATAATGGTAAAATTTTTGCAAGTGCAGGCCTGAACTCTGTTATGTAATGGTTTGTTTCATTTTCCATCGATCTTATCTCAACCAAATCAGCGTTTTCTTCATATTTTAAAATGGCCTCTAATATTTTTTTATCCTGAATGTACCTTAGCGCGCCAGTGCTTTTCATTTGCTCAAAAATTGTTTTTTTATTGACAAAACGATACATCCATAAGTCAAGTGTATTAGATAAGTCAATTAAATTTATTGGCTCATTACCAAAGCCATGCTTAAATGTTAATGTCTCATAATAATCAGACATTCTCTTATTATTTTCAATTAAAGAATCTAAATGCTTTTGATTTTCTTTTACATCCATAATAAATGCATGCATTAGCTCTTCAGACCGTTCATTTTCAATGTGTTTTTCTCTAATATTTTCTGCAATAAATCCCATGCTTACAGCTGCAAAAAGCATTAAAAATTCGGTGATGTATTCTTTCCAATTTTTTGGCTTATGACTGTGGTGATGTACTTCCATTATTATATACTTTAATTAAAATATTGCAACATTTACTTCTGTCTTCTCTTCTAGCTTGTATTCTTTTTTAAGTAACTCAAGCAATTCTATCGCTCTTTTGTAATGCCTGTCTACACTTGGTAGTAGCACATTTTTCATTGAATTATTGATATGGTTTAATCTGTTTGAATATTCAATTAAAACAAAATCATCTTTGGTCATGAGTTGTGCATCATCAGCTACTATTCCTTTTGTAACATCGGTATAATATTTTTGATTGAAGATAGCATATGACTTTTCTCTTGCTTTAAATTTCAAATCGTCAACAAAATTGTTATACTCTTTTAAGTTGTCTGATTTTACCCAGTAGTCAGAAATTTTATTGCTGAGTTCTTGGTTTTCAACCAAACGCATCCCGCCAGCATTTTTTAATTGCGCAGCAGTTCGCTCACTTAAGTTATATCTTAAAGCGCCTGCGCTTTTTAAGTTTAATCTATACAAAAGCTTGATATTAGCTGGAGTCCAATTGTTTTCAATAAGCAACATATTAGTGGTGTCTAATTTTGCCGTTTGAATAGAGTCGTATCTCACCAAGCTGTTTAAGATTGTGGTATCTTTTCTTAAGTCTTCATAAAGACTTTGCATGTATTGTTTTTCTCTATTTCCTTCAATTAAGTGTTCGCGCTGATTTTCTGCAAAAAAGCCCAGGGTAACTGCTGCAAATAACATGATAAACTCTGTTACGTATTCTTTCCATTTTTTGGGATGATGCGAGTGGTGATGTACCTCCATAATAATTAGTTATATGGTTGAAAATATGGCAATGTTTGCAATTAGTTTGAGTTTTTAGTAACTTTTTAGTGAAACTTATTTTTTATAACCATGAAAACAGATATTTTAATAAATTTAAATTATGAAACAATCATTTAAATATCTAGCAGTTGTTGCATTCATTTGTTCATGTGCAATAAACAGTTTGTATAGTCAAGTTAGTACAGCACAGGCGCCTAATACGTTAAATGGTAAGTATAGTAAAGATGTAAGTTCTGAAAGTGCCATTATAACTGCGTTATATGAAGTAATATCTGGCGAATCAGGTGAGGCTCGTGACTGGGATAGATTTAAGAACTTATTTGTTAAAGATGGTTTATTAATTCCTACTACTAAAGCTGCAACGGGCGTGTTTGGCTACAGAACCATGACGCCTGATGATTATATAACCATGTTTAGTACACGTATCAAAACTGGTTTTTTTGAAAAAGAATTAAAACATGAATTGGTATCTTATGGAACCATTGCGCATGTATTTAGTACTTATGAAACACGTGAAACAAAAAATGGGCCTGTCACCAATAGAGGCATTAATAGTATTCAACTGTTTTTTGATCAAAACAGGTACTATATCGTTAATGTACTTTGGTGTGCAGAGAGCATGGGTTTTACCTTACCCGCTGCTCGTTTGCAATAGTCTAATTTTTTATAAAAGGTAATTTGATTACCGAAGGATATTGTTTTGAATGGTGAATTTTATTTTCTACAGTAATACCTTTTGATTCATCGTAGTTATTACCACCTGTGTTTAGGTTACGATCGAATCTAGGGAAATTGCTACTTGATACTTCGATGCGAATTTTATGTCCTGCTGCAAAATAGTTACTGGTAACCATGGGCGTTAAATCAACCTTATATACTTTGCCTTTCTCCATAAATACTTCTTTATCGTAACCCTCTCTGTAACGTAGGCGCTGAATGGTTTCATCTAAGTTATACGCCTTACCATCAGGGTATACATCAATTAATTTAATAGTTACATCAGTATCTGGTCCTGTAGAAGAAACAAAAAGGGTAGACTCTATAAAGCCCGTAATTTCAACACCCTCTTTTAATTCATCAGAAGTATACACCAAAATATCATTTCTTAATTCCATTTGTGATTGATCAAAGCTGCCGCCTTGAACTGCATTACCAGTGCAGCAAACATTGCCACCATATGAACTTACTGGATTCATTGGATCATAGGTAAATGCGTCAGGCATGTCTTTATTAGGTACTGTTAGTGTTAAAGCGCCATCACCATTTCGGGTATTGGCCTTACCTGCACTTGATAAATAAAAACTTTTTATGTCGGTGTTAGGTAATGGAAAGCTTTCTGCTTGTTGCCATTTGTTTGCACCCATTGTGTAGTAACGAACGCGTGGCTGCGTGGTTTTAAAATTATTTTGAGCACCTTTTAATAGCATATCAAACCAACCCCAGGTTAATTCATCATAGTTTAATCGGGCATCGCCTACACTTCTTTCACCAACAATGGTGTTTTCTGTAGCACGCTTATATGAACAATGTAAAACCGGTGCAATAACTAGGTATTGATTATCGGCTACTGTTTTTGATTTAGCCGCATTTCTTACATGATTGAAGAGTGCAATATTGGGTGCCGATGATACATCGTACCAACTCACAAACCAATAAGCAGGAACTTCTAAAGGCATATTTTCGTGATAGAGTCCACCATTAAACCAAGCTGGATCGTTGGGTTTTCTTACGGCCATTTTTTCGTAAATGCCATTTGCACCTTGCGCATTTTTGATGATATCTACAACAGGTAAATGTTTTAATCCTTGTGCCCAATCTACTTTTGGCATTTCAGGCGCCATGTCATAAAACTTTTGAATCCTTTGTAAATCTTTTTGTTGAATACCTGCTGGAAGCCTTGGTGCCATTAGATCGTGCTGGGTGCCATAAAGCCAAGGAGTAAATAACATTTGTTGTGCACCACCTCTATACCAGTTCCCCTGCTCCATAAATTTACCTACTTTACCCACGCCTGCACCAAAACCTTGTGCCACCATTGCAGCTAGTGCTGGATGATTTTGAGAAGCTACCGCCATCTGCCATTCTGCAGTAGAAGAACAACCAATCAAACCAACTTTACCGTTGCTCCATGTTTGTTTACTCATCCATTCAAGCGCGTCATATCCATCGGTGATGGGTGTGCCTAAAATATCCCATTCGCCTTCAGAAAAAAATCGACCACGCTCGTTTTGAACAACGTACACATAACCTCTACTCACTGCTTGGTATGCGTCTTCTAAAGTGCGGGTTGTCATTTTACCGTCCCCCCATGTATTAAAATTATAGGGCGTTCTAGAAAAAACAATAGGGTATTTACCATCACCCTTAGGGCGGTAAATATCAGTGGCTAACCTAATACCATCACGCATGGGCATCATTACTTTTTGATCAATCACTGCAATCGAATCTAGTTTTCTATAAATGCTAGCAGTGTCCTGCGCAGAAGTAGTTGTAGAAATTGCATTAAAGGCAAAGAGGCCAATGGCGAGTAGTAATGTTTTATTGAAGCGCATGATATTTGTTTTTATCCTTAAATATACGATTCTAGTATTATAAAATTGCTAGATAATTATACTTGATTGATTCCTTAGTAGTTATATTTACTAAACAAGAAAATTATCATCCATGTGGCAAGAAACAAACAATCAACTAAAATGCAGTTTTAAGTTTAAGAATTTTATAGATGCTTTTGCATTTATGACAAAAGTGGCTTTTGCGGCTGAAAAACTTAGCCATCATCCCAACTGGAGTAATGTGTACAATCAAGTGGACATTGTTTTAACTACGCATGATGCTGGTAATACGGTTACCGAAAAAGATTGGCAACTTGCCAAAAAAATTGATGAAATTTATGGTAACTAAAATACTTTTTTATGCCCCTCTCTAAACTACTCCTTAGCTATATACTCACGTTTGTTGTTTTTTTTATAATTGACATGACCTGGCTAGGATTTATAGCAAAGGATCTTTACCGAAAACACCTTGGTGGATTTTTATCGGATCAAGTAAACTGGACGGCTGCATTTATTTTCTACTTCCTATTTATAGTAGGTGTTTTTATATTCACCATAATGCCAGCCGTAGAAAAAAATTCATTGACATCCGCTATAACACTGGGTGCACTATTTGGCTTTTTCACCTATGCTACTTATGATTTAACCAATTTGGCAACTTTAAAAGGTTGGCCGTTAAGTATTGTGTTTATTGATATTATTTGGGGCACCGTTTTAACTGCAATTGTGAGTACAGCTGGTTTTTATATTGTAAAATATTTTCAATAAAATGTTAGCTACTATTTTTCAAATAGGGTTATTTATTTTTTGCTATGTGAGTGTTTGGTTTGTAATTTCTTTACTCATAAAACGAAATGATATTGCTGATATAGCTTGGGGGCTGGGGTTTGTAGCCATTGTAATATTTTTATTTATAACACAAGCACCTACATTACAATCATGCATTGTTTATATTCTTACAATTATTTGGGGTATGCGTTTGGCTATTCATATTGGTGTAAGAAGCAAGGGTAAACCCGAAGATTTCAGGTATAAAAAATGGAGAGACGAGTGGGGCAAGTATTTTGTGCTTAGATCTTATTTACAAGTGTATTTATTGCAAGGTTTTTTTAT
Organism: Sediminibacterium sp.; assembly: GCA_017987615.1. Taxonomy (GTDB): domain Bacteria; phylum Bacteroidota; class Bacteroidia; order Chitinophagales; family Chitinophagaceae; genus Sediminibacterium. The sequence continues at coordinate 5,954 of JAGNTI010000076.1, forward strand.
GTGGATTATTAGCCTGCCAATAATAGTGGTATCGATGGCCAAAAATCAAATAATCAGTCCATTTGTATTGGCCGGATCAATTATTTGGTTAATTGGTTTTGCATTTGAATCGATTGGGGATTATCAGTTAATGCTATTTATAAAGCAGAGGCAAAACAAATCTGATATCATGCAAACAGGTTTGTGGAAATATACGCGTCATCCAAATTATTTTGGTGAAGTACTAGTGTGGTGGGGAATATGTATAATGGTATTGCCGCTAGAGTATGGACTCTGGACCATCATTAGTCCAATCACCATTAGCTTTTTATTACTTTATGTATCTGGCATACCCATGCTTGAAGCAAAGTATAACCACAATCAAGCATTTCAAGAGTATAAAAAAAGAACGAGTTCGTTTTTCCCAATGCTTCCTAAAA